>JAGQQP010000601.1 GCA_020426085.1 Planctomycetaceae bacterium
ATCGACGCTGGTTGACTCATTTAGTTCATGCAGACCGGTCTGGTCCTGAAAATCTGTAGAGGAAAACCACATGCGAAGTTGTCCGTCTTCCCTTAATGTCTGGCCCACCGGCGATCGCAACAGAGTAGGAGTCAGAATGGAATGCCGGTTATCTCCCAATTGGAATACTGGATTCACAGCTGTTTTCTGGAAATGGATGCCATCACTGCTGGTTGCCAGTCCCAGCTGAAATACACGGTTTTTCACAGAACCCTGAGAGCCACTATACCAGAGGGAATATCGGTTGCTTTCAAAACTGACACAGGGGGCAAACAGATGTGTATCGTCAAATTCCCCTGTTTTTCCAAGTGTGATCACAGGACCTTCGGTATCACGTACCCAGTTCTGAGGCGTCAGCCAGGGGCGCAGTTCTCTGGGAACAGGGGGTTTGGCTGAGAGCAGGGCAGGCTGGTATAGGAAAACCAATGAGAAAAGGCAGTTGAGATACAGAGAGTACCAGTTCATGGAAGGCCTCACTGGGGAAAGTGACCGGGTGGATTGTTGAACTGATCCTAAACGGCCTCTGTCTGAATCTCAAAGTGTATTTCAAAAAAAATCCCCTGCAGATAGAAGAATCTGCAAGGGACCATTTTCAAAGATAGAAACAATCTATCTTTTCAGGAGGTTCTATTGTGGGGGGCTGTTTGCTGTGGGGTTTTCAATACAGCAGTTGCCCCCGGTTTCACATTCGGCAATTTGTTTCTCGCAGCAGGTTTTCGCGTTCAGGCAGCATTGTTCTGCCTGTTCACAGCAGGGGAGGTTTTTCAGGCAGCAGTCTGCTCGGGTAGCGGTATGGCAGCAGGCCTGCCCTTGTTCACAGCAGGCCAGGTTTAGATCACAACAGTTGGATAGATTTGTTTGTGAATGAGCAGAAGCAGTCATTCCCAGCCCGACAGACAACATGGTGGCAGTAATCATTTTCGATAACATCTGATGTCTCCTTAAGAATGGATCGGTAATAAAAAAGCTGATATTCGATGAAACTCAAGTGGGTGGTTTCAGGTAATCAGCAGGTCCAGACACAGTGCAACAGATAGAACGGGCGTGAATTTGCCTGTGAAAATGCGGGGGCTTTGAATGTAGTCCGACCAGATGAAGTTGGCAGACGGGGATCATGTAGTGTAGAAATTCCTGTCTCTGGTGCAGGTAATCGACTTTTAGAGGTCGTAGCGACCTGCATGACACGACACTGGCAGTCATCGCTTGAAGCTGGTTTAACCGGGTGGTGTCCGGAAGATGCATGAGAGGGACAGCAGCCTGGACTAGTCAACGAGGCCGAATTGTCGTGCCGTATGTTTCCATTACAACTTTCGCTACTGGAAATGGTCAAACTGGACAATAATGCCAGTGATAAACCAGATTTAAGTAGCAGGTTGAACATGGTATGCTGCACTCCGACAAAATTATTGCTGTCAGGGAAGTCGTAGAAACAACAAATTCCCTGATGACTACAAGGTAATACGGCATCAGGGGGTTATCTGTTGGAAAACAGTTTCTGTCCCGGGAAAAGCAGGATGCGAACCTGTTCGCAGGGAGTGTGTCTTTTTTCCCGTGAAGAAAATGTAATTTTTTGTGAAACTAGTGTCGAAAGAGACTTTACAGCAACAACATAAGAAGACAGAATACGCGTCCTCTTATTGGGGCGTATAGCTCAGTTGGTTAGAGCGCAGCTCTGATAAAGCTGAGGTCCGTGGTTCGAATCCACGTACGCCCATTTTTTTCTTCTCTAAGAGGGGCTCCAGGTTTTGTGGCTTTTTAGTTGCATGTCTGGGGTTTGCCAGCAATATTATTGTTGGCAGCTGTTAGGGGACGTAGCTCAACTGGGAGAGCGCCGCCCTTGCAAGGCGGAGGTTGCCGGTTCGATCCCGGTCGTCTCCATTGTGTTTCAGGAAGTAAAGTGGTTTGTGCCTTTGAGAGGTTTTAAATCAAACCCCAATTCTTTCTGAAAAACTTCCAGGGAATTTTTTCTCCCCTGGGTTGACGGGTGGTTTCTGACTGGTTAAGATCCCGCTCCTTCACTTGTTGTTAACAAAAGTTGTTTGTAGCAAGTGGTTGCCATGAAAGAGTTTGTGGCAAAAAAGTGTTTGAGAGGTTTTGGAAAAAGTTTTCAAATTTGTTTCTCGGACGGTTGACTTGCTGAGAGACAACGATAAGATGACTCTCTCAGCTGACTTAAGTCGATTGAATCAACTTCAGCAGTGCTGGTTTTGATTCAGCTGATTTTGGTTGGCTGTTTTTCTCTGGGGGTAACCCTGAGGATCAACGATCTTTGACAATTTGGTAAAAGTAATAAGTGGCATCTATAAACATAGAGTTCTCATGTTGCAATACCAGTTCTTAGGAATTGTGTTGCTACCGAGATTTTGTTCTTAGGCAAATCGACTCAAGTGCAAGGTTGTTATGCAAGACCTTGTGAATTGAGATCGGGTTGTAATGTTTTTGGCTCCCGCGAGGCAAAGTGTCGAGTGTGAGGTAAAAATTATTACGGCTAAGCTATTAAGGGCGTATGGGGGATGTCTTGGCATCAGATGGCGATGAAGGGCGTGGAAGACTGCGATAATCTTGGGGAAGTTGTCAAACGAGCGTTGATCCCGAGGTTCCTGAATTATCATACACTGAATACATAGGTGTATGAGGCACACGCGGTGAACTGAAACATCTCAGTAACCGCAGGAAAGGAAAGCAACAGCGACTTCGTTAGTAGCGGCGAGCGAAAGCGAATCTAGCCTAAACCGTCTTGCTTCGGCATGACGGGGTTGTGGGGCTTGTCATTGTGGAGTTACAAAACTGTTTGCTAGAAGAATTCGTTGGAAAGCGAAACCATAGAGGGTGACAGTCCCGTATTCGAAAGTAATCAGACTTCCGACAAGTACCCGAGTAGGTCCGGCCACGTGGAATCCGGACTGAATCTGGGAGGTCCATCTCCTAAGGCTAAGTATTCTCTGATGACCGATAGTGAAAAGTAGGGTGACCGAAAGATGAAAAGAACCCCTGTTAGGGGAGGGAAAGAACCTGAAACCATACGCTTACAAGCTGTCGGAGCACTATTATCTTCGGATAAGTGTGACGGCGTGCCTTTT
>JAGQQP010000602.1 GCA_020426085.1 Planctomycetaceae bacterium
AGATCGAGGCAGATCAGTCTTTTCTCATCTCGCAGATATAGCCTCTGGTCAGCCAGTGCAGGGTGAGCCCAGGCTTTGAAGTTGAGCAAGCCGGTCAGTTTTCCTTTCTCTCGATACTCAGTGGGATCGGCTTCAATCAGAATCAGTGTCCCCTGCTCTGTCAGGCAGATCAGATGACCTTCCGCGGCGATCTGCGTGCATTTACCAACTCGTCGTGTTTGCCACTGAATCTTTCCCCTCTGCATATCCAGGCATCGATATGAGACAGCCGCCAGGTCTCCGTGTGGTCCGTAAATATAGCCGTCTTTAATGATACTGGTTGCGAACTGGTTCTGCAGTGAGAGGCTTTTCCATTGTGAGATAGGACGGATTTCCTCATTCTGACGAAATAGGGCAAACCGCATACATCCCGTCCCATAGGCAGAGGAGATGAAGAGTGACTCATCATTCCAGACAGGAGTGGCACAGTTGCAGTTATATTTATTTCCCCAGACAATACGCCAGAGCAGGCTCCCCTTCTCCGGGTTGAGTGAGAGGACGGAAGAGCCGGTTGGTACAATGATCTGTCGCTGATCCAGCGTATCAATCACGATGGGGGAACCATATCCGGGTGGATCGTTTCCTGCCCCCCAGACCAGTTTTCCGGTATCTTTATTGACGGCAATCACGGAATTATTGTTGTCTCCTCCCGGCTGGAGGATGACCAGATCCCCTTCGATCAGTGGGGAAGCAGACATTCCCCAGTAGTATAAGGTCTGTTCTTCCTGCCGTGGTGCGCCACTGATTTCAAAAATATTGACCTTCCAGAGTATCTCACCAGAGATTGCATTCAGGCAAAGCAGGTCACCCGCCGGTAACAGACAGTATAGTTTTCCCTCATGATAAGTCGGGGTGGAACGTGGTCCGCTTGCCTGCTTCTGGTGATCGATATAAGTGGGAGCAGCTAAAGTACTCCAGAGTTTTTTGCCTGACCGGGCATCGAAGCAGACGACAAAATCATTCGCCAGATGTGTTGCCATGGTCCAGAGCCGGCCTTCAGCAATCACCAGGGATGAATAGCCACCTCCCAGAGGGACCCGCCATAAAACGGCGGGTTTACGTGCATTCCAGTCCAGATTCAGTCCCGTTTCGTCAGAATTTCCGTTGCGGTGATTTCCCAGAAACGAAGTCCAGGGGCCTGCTTCCGATTTCAACCGGGATGATTCTAAAGGAACAACCGTTTTTTCTGGGGCTTTAGAGGTCCGGGGGTTGATCTCAGGTAACTGCCCCCTTACGAGGCTGTTCGACAGAAGCAGGGCCATCAGAAAGACAGAAGTTTTACTCAGAACCAGCTTGCAGTAAAATGTCTTCGTGTCTTTCTTGGGGGCAGGCCAGGCCATTTTGATCAATCCGTTTAAGTGAAGCAATTCAGCTGATGGGAAATCCGATTTCTTCAGCTGGTCGATTATTCGACCTCAACCCAGAGTGCCAGTTGCACGGCTGCGTTTAAAGGCATTTCTGAGATCCCCAGTGCCACCCGTGTATGTTTGCCCTGATCGCCGAAAATATCTGTTAACAGCTGTGATGCGGCGTTCAGCACATAAGGCTGCCGATCAAATCCGGGGGCAGAATGCACATATCCTTCCAGACGGATCACTCGTTTGACCTTTGAGAGTTCACCAATCACTGCTTTGATTTGTGCCAATGCATTGAGCAGGCAGAGACTGGCGGCATTGGAACCATCGTCTTCGTGCAGATGATCGCCGACTTTTCCCTTGAACATCAATTCGCTGCCGATGAAGGGCAACTGGCCGCTGGTAACAATGACATTTCCAAACTGGGTAGCAGGAATGTATGATCCTACCGCCTGAGGAGGAGAAGGCAATGTGTGCCCCAGTTCCTGGATGCGTGATTCGGGGGTCTGGCTCATGGGGAGTGAAGTCCTCTGAAGGTAAATTTGGTGTTATTAACTGCTTTTGCAGTCAGCACTGCAGTGGAATCATAACATATCTCCAACCATTCCGACCAGCAGAAGTTGTGGGGAAACGACCGAAATTCCCGTTGTGATTGCGAACCGGTTCAATAGAAAAAAGACATGAATTCCGAGCATCCAGATAGTGAGGGGCATAGAAATGGGACATCTCCCCAACGCAGTCTGAAAAGATCCTTTCAGTTCTGGCTGATGAAAGTCCTGGTGCTGCTGATTTCGGTCTTCTGGTGTCTGGCCATCTCCATTCGCTTCACGGTTCGAGACTCAAGCAGTGAGATATCGACACTGATTTTTTATATGTCTCCTCTGATTCTATTGAGCCTGGGGGCATTCGTCCTGTTTATTTTATCCTGGAAAATTCACTGGTGGCGGATTGCTGTGATCTGGTTTCTGCTCTCAATACTGACCGGAATCGGCTGCTGGAAGACTCAGTTTCGTAGTGAAACAAAAGAGAATCGAGTAACAAAACAGACTCAGACAATGAAACGAGTCTTATTCTGGAACATTGGTGATCGGCTCTGGGGGATGGAACATGTCATCAATGAAATTCGTCAACTGGATCCGGATTTGATCGGCATGGTCGAAGCGGGTGCTGATTCAGATGAAATGAAGCAGTTCTGGAAACAGACATTCCCGGACCATCCCTATCAGGTCGTTCAGAATGGTTTCGCTTTTCTGTCACGTATGCCGATCGAGGAAACTTCAGCCGGCAGATTGGAAGATATGGGACATTACTTGAGATTTCGACTGCAGCCTGAACAGTCCGGCAGCCAGTCCCCCTGCGTTTTTCTGGTGGATATCTACAGTAAAGTTCTGAAATCGAGAAAAGAGGCTCTTGATGAACTGGCAGATCAGGCATCTCGACTGAATCAGCAGCCGGTTCTGGTTCTGGGGGACTTTAATACTCCCGGAGATTCCGTGCACTTTGAACCACTCAGAAAGCATTTCCACAACAGTCTGGAAGTTGCCGGCGACGGGTATCTGGCAACCTGGCCCCTGCCCGTTCCGGTTCTCGATCTGGATGGTATCTGGACGAATGAATTCATTGAACTGTATCGTGCGGAGAATCGCTGGACCTGGGTTTCTGACCATCGTCCCGTATTCATTGAAATGGCTTTCAAGTCGCAGTCTGAGAAATGAACGAATTTAT
>JAGQQP010000603.1 GCA_020426085.1 Planctomycetaceae bacterium
GGAACAGTGGCGCTTCGTGATGAATTATGAATACGACAGTGCTTAATAACCGGATTCTGGGATCACCGTCGACCTTTTTTACCGGCGGCCAGGTAGCGTTTCTTAATTCGCACGGTCCTTACCAATGACGCACAACCGGGGCTAATGCCCTGCGGCTCATTTTCTGACAGCAATTGCTTAAGGATCCAGGTCGGTCTCTTTGTTCATAACTGATCGTTTTCGCTGAGACCTCCTGCTCGCTACGCTCGGCCCGAATTGCATTCGGGCCTACCCTTGGATGGTTTATCCTGTTGCCGTCGAAAGTGGGAATGGTTGGCATGTCGCCAGGCGGGAGGACACATAGGTCCTCCCCTACATTTTATTTTGCCTGGTGAATCAGGGGTGTTGTCTTGCTGTTACTCGCCGAAGTGTTGTTTGAGGAAGGCGAGGCTTTTGTTGTTGGACCAGCGGTGGCCGCCTGCGAAGAAGTCGGCGTCGATGTTTTCTTCTGATCCCAGGACTTTGTAGACCTGCTGCAGTTTGGCATAACCTTCACGGGCAGCGTCGATGGGGAAGATTTTGTCTTCGATCCCATTGATGAGCAGGACCGGGCGGGGGGCGTGCAGGGCGACGACGTCGGACATTTCGCCGAACCGCATCATCTCGGGCATACACTGACACAGGCAGTGCGGCATGGCGTAGTAGGAGGCGCGGTAGGTTGAGAAGGCGCCGGCGATCATGGTGAGTTTGACGCGCTCGTCGAGGACGGGGAGGTACATGGCGGTGGCTCCGCCTCCCGAGAGGCCGGCGGCAGCGATGCGGTTCGGGTCGACCTGGTCCTGGGTCTGCAGAAAGTCGATGACGCGCATGGCGTCCCAGCTGCGCTGGCCTTGCGGGGTACTGCCGATGAGGAGGGCGTTCATGGTCATCTGCAGACAACTGCGTTTGGTGTGTGAGACGCCGCGATCCTGGTCGCCGGCGGTTTCGTTCCAGCCCCGCATGACGATGGCGGCGGTGACGTAGCCGTGCTTTGCGAAGTAGACGGCGTAGTCGAGTTCGCTCTGGCGGGTCTTTTCTTTGTCGGCTTTGGTGGTGCCTTCATCGATGTAGGGGATGATGCCGCTGTGTCCGTGCAGGCAGACAATCGCGGGGACTTTTTTCTTTAAATTGTGCGGGACGAAGTAATAGACGGGAGCCCAATAGGCGGCTTCGGTCCGAATGAAAACTTTGTGGCGGGTGAAGGTGTCGAACTCTTTCTTTTCGGCCCACTTGACTTCCAGGGGGACGCGCTCGGGCATTTGACCCAGGATACGGACGACGGTCGGATGAAACTGTTTCCGCCAGTCATCGTGCTCGGCTTTGTTTGTGGCCTGCCAGGCCTGCAGCGGTTCCATGGCGTCGGCGAGTTGCTGGTAGCTTTCGGTGACGGTAAATGGTTTCTCGGCGGGATCGCGATCTGCTGCGGTGGTTGGGGTAATGCAGATGCAGAAGAGCAGGGTGACGAGCAGGCTACGGGTGAGTGTTTGCATGAGGATTGGCCGTCATTCAGAAACAAGAGGTTAGGTATGGACTTCGTGATTCTATTACAGGGGAAAGCTGGACGAAGATCAAGGGGGAGGGCGAGAGTAGGGCTCCAGCTGGTTTTTAATGAACCACGAAATGCACGAAAAACACGAAAGTTTTATGTGCACAAGCGAGGCTGAGAGTTAGCATCGGTTGTTGGGGTTGAAACTCTCAACTGCCATGTATTGATACTTTGTGTGGAACGGGTAACAGCAAATGACATCCTCCGACAAAAGTGCGCAGCCCAGGGAAAAGATCGTCACTCTCGAAAAAACTATCGCGATGCTGATGATCTTGGGAATCATCTCAATCGGCTATTACCTCTGTATCCATGGTTTCGTGTTTGCGAATGCCGCCAACGCGGAGTTGCTGGCGATCTATGAGGTCGCTGAAGTGGGGGGCTCTTTGCCTGAACTGGATGAGAAGGTTGCGAATATGCCTCAATCGTGGATTTCTGCGCATGCTTCTCAAGATTCAAGAATCTTTACGGCCCCGCTCCAGTTTGGTGCCACAGAATGGATACTGAGAATTAAGGCAGAAGACGGCCTGATTACATGTGTCCGGATTCATACTTCTGACTCAATTCGTTATCACCCCAAGGCAGCACCTCCCGATAAAGGAAACTGTTCATTAGAGTCGTACTGAAGCGACCGTATGAATCATGTCAGCGTTCCGTTGTCTCTGATCCGGTTTGTTGAGTGCTGTTGAACCCGGTGGGTGTCGTGGCTTGTCCTGGCCGAAAGAGAAACGGGTCTGTTTCAGTCAGAAATATGTTCTTCTTAAACGGTTACAGGGCGAGGGAATTGGACCGGAAGAGACAATATATTTACCGGTATCTCGTAATTCTTGTATATAATGGTTAATATGAGCTTTCGTAACTGAATATTAACTCACCGGCGCTGTGGGGTGCCTTGGATATCACGACATGAAAAATCTGTCCCAAGCAGAAGAGATTGATGAAATCCGTACGCTGGTTCGCAAGAGCGGATTACGGAGTACGGCTGCCCGGATTACGGTGATCCAGTTTTTGCGGCAGGCAAATTCGCCGCTGACGCATGCTGAGATTGCCGAAGAGTTGACCCCCATGGGCTTCGACAAAGCCACCGTGTATCGCAATCTGATCGATCTGGCCGAAGCGGGGCTGGTCAAGCGAACTGAGCTGGGCGATCATGCCTGGCGGTTTGAACTGCGCAATCCCGATGAGCCGGAAGACGCCGAGCATCCGCATTTTGTCTGTACCGAATGTGGCAGTGTTTCCTGCCTGCATGATGTCGATTTCAAAACACCCAAAAACAAGCAGTGGGCAGCGGTGGGCAAGGTGACGGAAATTCTGCTCAAAGGCATCTGCAGCGAGTGCGATGAAGACTGAGTTGACTCAGTATCATCGGGCTCAGTGTGAATGCGAGTGGCTGTGTTCGGAGCTGGACGCTTTCGCGTCGTGTGAATGACCGCTGTGCTGGTGTGCATGTTCGGGTTCCAGAAAGCCGATGCCATACGCGAGAGCAATACCCAGCAGCAGGACAAACGAGAGCCGAAACCGGTTATGCGAGTGAAACTCCATTTCGGGGAGCA
>JAGQQP010000604.1 GCA_020426085.1 Planctomycetaceae bacterium
CCTGCCTGATCTCTGCCTGCGGAAAGACGACGACAAACGGAAAGGAGTCTTCCTGCTGCTTAATCACAGGTCCCAGACCGACCTGAATCGGCTTTAATCCATCGTTTCCACGTTCCCCCGCACCGTGCAGAAACAGGATGACCGGATACTTTTTCTCGGGGTTATAGTTTTTCGGAACGAAGACCACATAGCGATGTTCGCCCTGATCATCCTTATAAACCGCATTGACAAAACCCGTTTCCGCTGTTTTTTTCTGTGCCTGCAACTCAGTTGGTGACGGGAGCAGTACCAGGGCCAGCAGTAATAGAGTTGATCGAAACGCAAACGAATATCGTGTTCGAAGAGTTTGCATTGGTTCAATCCGTTTCCAGATTCTGTCGAATCATAGGGGTGGTCGTTCAATCCGTGAGTGAGAGAATTCAGTGCCAATCGATCATGACGGCCACTGCTTGCTTCACCCTCGATTTTTGTGAGCGCGTGTGTGGCTGTCAACAGTACGCCCGTTTCAGGCCACGATTCGTGGCACTCCCTGGGAAGACGACATTTGGCATGATTTAAAGAAAAATCATAAAACCCGGTGGATTCATCGACTTCCTGTCCGTTATACAAGACTGGTAAGAAGAATTGATGAATAATATGTCCGGTCGAGATCAGACTCAAAAAAGGGGCTCGCTTTGAATAATCGACGACTCGTTTTCTGTGCCATAAGCATGATCTGCAGTACGGTACCTGTATTCGGGTATCCCCCTCCGGGATTCGGACCAACAGGCACCACGGCAACCAATCAGGTAAAGCTGGTTGTCAAAGGCGACTACCGGTACATCTATTCTAATGGCATCCCCGATCATCAGGCGGGTCAGTTTCCCAACCGGAATAATCCAAACTCAATTCGGCCACAACATTATGAATATCGTGTGCCTCTGGAACCTAAGGTCTCTCGTAACACCACACCCTGTCAACATTCGATCTTTGGTATCGCCGTCAATGGCGTGGTCTTCGATCCAGCGACAGCGGAGTTCTGGAATCGTGACTTCCGGTCCGGCTGGAATTACGAGGCACTTTCCGGCAAGATTAATCTGGGACTCGATCAGAGCAATGCGCATGTACAGCCTACCGGAGCCTATCATTATCATGGCCTGCCCCACGGTCTGATTTCCAAACAGGGTAAAGCTGATGAAATGACCCTGGTTGGAGTCGCCGCGGACGGGTTCCCGATTTATTCACAGTACGGCTACAGCAACGCAGATGATGCGACCAGTAAACTTCGCAAGATGAAATCGAGTTATCAACTTAAAAAAGGAAGTCGGCCGGGAGGCCCGGGAGGCAGATATGATGGGACTTTTACAGCAGACTTTGAATATGTGAAAGATTCCGGCGATCTGGATGAGTGCAACGGTCGCTTTGGAGTCACCCCTGAATACCCTGAAGGCACATACCACTATTATCTGACCGAATCATTTCCGTTTGTGCCGCGAAATTTCCGTGGAACACCTGACCCCAGTTTCCAGAAACGGGGCCCCGGACCTGGTCAGCGTGGCGGATCGGGACGTGGTGGATTCGGTCCTCCCCCTTTTGGTGGTCCGCCTGCATTTGGCAGGACTCAGAATACGAGTCGGGGACGATAAAGCGAGAATTAATCGACGGTAACTCAACTCATAGAGAGGAGGGCAAGCAGACGATTAAAGCGTACGAGTGTTAGACTGATTTTCCCGCATCCGATTTCGCGCCCGTGACAGTGTGGGGCCGATCGAATTCTCCGGGATATCCAGTTCACTGCTGATCTGCTGGTAAGACTTTCCCTGCAGATGGTACTGTTCGACAATCTGTGCATCAGCCGGAGGCAGTTGCCTGATCATATTCTGGATTTCTTCCTGATCGTCGACAGCCTGTTGGTGACGCGCGTGCTCTTCAGACACATATTCCATTTTGGATTTAGTGGAAACATGGCCTAAGGCTTCTGCCATGCGACGCTCAACCATTTTTTTTACAACGACACGCCGTGAGACCACAGTCAGATAAGTAGCCAGAGAGCTGTTGCCACGAAAGTTTCGCAGGACCCGGTAATCGTTGGCGAGGAGGACCAGAAAGACTTCAGACAGCAGATCATCAACATCATTATCAGTGACGCGAATGCTGCGTGCATGAGCGGTGTGGTGGATGACGTGTGTGAACAGGCCAATGAACCGGTCTACGAAGTCCTTCCATGCTCCCGGCTCTTCAGCGAGACAACGCCTGAGCAAATTCTTGTCTATGTCTGTGAGAGCCACAAGTCGCCTCAATTCATTTAAGTCGCTGCCGTCTGGCAGCAAGCGAGTTAAGCCTGCATCTCATTATACACCGAAGTCCATCCTCCGTGTTGCAAAAAAATGCCCGAAATCGAAATGATCGTTTTAACCTGCTCATTAGTAGTAAAATCTGGGTATTTTGCCCGCGAACTTTACTGGTAACTGCGATTTAAGGCAATACGATCCTGAAAAATATACAAAAACACACACTTTCACTTATGATCGGCACGTTTTAACAGACGTCTGAGGCAGAGCTTGCTAACCGGAAAATCTATACAAAATCCCACGTTAGTTCGTATTCTCTGATTTTTTTAACTTCAGTTCGGTTTCAAGAGGGGGTGCCGGACGCCGTTTGACCAGCAGGACAATGCCGGCAATCACAAGGGGGATGCTCAACATCTGCCCGACGCTCAAAGGCAGACTCTCCGCAAACTCCGCCTGTCGCATCTTGAAAAATTCCAGCACGAAACGGGCTGTAAAGACCATGATAAAGAACAGGCCGATCAGTAACCCACGCGGCGTTTCACTGCGATATTTACGATAAAGCATCAGCAGGATAATAAAAAAACAGCCATAACAGAACGACTCATACAGCATGACAGGATGTCGAGGCAGCAGGCGTTCTTCAGGACGATCGAGCCCCAGACCGTCTTCAAACACGATCGCCCAGGGAACGTCGGTCACTCGTCCCAGAATTTCCGAGTTAAAAAAGTTACCGATGCGAATGAAAAAACCAGCCAGAGCGACAGGAATGGTCAGGCGATCCAGCAGCCATAACAAAGGCTGATCCGGATGATTGCGTGAATATAGCCAGGCGGAAAGAGT
>JAGQQP010000605.1 GCA_020426085.1 Planctomycetaceae bacterium
AGAGTACCGGACTGTCGATCCGGGGGTTGCGGGTTCAAGTCCCGTCGGCCTCGCTCCTCAAAAGCCGGAATCCTAAAACGGGTTCCGGTTTTTTCTTTTTGCGATTACCAAGTACCATTGTTACCAGGACTCCCAGCATGACAATTGCCAGAATTTTGTTAAACCAGGCATTGGTGAGTTTCGTACCCAAAAAAGCTCCAATGACGGTTCCCGGCAATGCGCACAGAGCCAGAGTCAGACTGAGGCGGTAATCAGAGAATCCTTTTTGTTTAAAGCCTGCGATGGCAGTCAGGTTCTGACCTAAAATCGCGATACGAACTGTACCATTCGTGACGGCACCAGGGATATCCAGAAATACCATGATCGGCATCAGGATCAGCGAGCCACCACCTGCCAGAACATTCAGTATGCCAGCAATACAGCCGATGCCCGCCAGTAATAGATAATGCCACCAGACCAACGGTTTCTACTTTCTTTCAGAAATTGAGTTAGAAGTTCTGACAATTCTCACGGTGTGGGAAATCGAATTCGATGGTGGGATGGAGGATCCCCCCCCTGCTGCAATGTTGCGTCTCTTGTTCTCGTCTGTTCGTATTCAGCACAGTATAGTAAACTTGATTCGAGACTAAAGTGTAAAGCTTTCCCTGAGAGAGTACCAAGAGAATGAAGTTCAATTTACGACAAACATTCACAATCTTTTTTCAAAAAAAGCGAATCCCGCTTCCACTGATTGCTGCGACACTTTTATTTCTGTTTTCCAGCTGCGGCTCTGACCCAAAAGAACAAACCGGTGCAGGTACAGTGAGCGGGAGATCGGTTGAGAAACCTTCGCTGAAAATTGCAGACTGGCGATATGTCGAGCAGGTCGTGAGTGAAAGTCAGGGGAAAATTGTGGTGGTCGATCTGTGGTCGACCTCCTGTCCTCCCTGTCTGCGAGAATTTCCTGATCTTGTTGCGTTACAGGACCAGAACCCGGTTGAGGTCGTCTGTATTTCTTTCAATTGTGATTACTTCGGAGGAAAGAATTATCCACCCGAGTATTATCGTGCGCCGGTCGAAAAGTTTCTCACCGAACAAAAAGCATATATGACCAACATCATTAATAATGTGCCCGCGGAGGAATTGTTTCCCATGCTGGATCTGGCATCAATGCCGGCTACTTATGTTTATGATCGGCAGGGGAAACTAGTGAAACGCTTTGACAATGAGCGTCGTGAATACGGTAAGGAAGGATACACTTACAAGAGAGATGTAATCCCTCTGGTGGAGGGCCTGCTGAGAACGGCCGCGCCTAAACAATGAGGGCAGCGATCATGCCTGAGAGCACAATTCCGTCCCAGGTCCCTGCACCGCCGATGCTGATTGAAGGGGAATCCAGTTTTTTGAAGTCATTCCAGTGAAACAGGTCAGCTCCAATCAGCGGACCTGAAATGCCGATCACAAAAGCGATGGGAGCATATAGCGCCTGATAATTCATATCGGCATTGCCTGTTAAAGGGCCGATGATCCCAAAACCAAGGATCGTCGCGATTACCGATACCAGGGGCGGAATGAAGACCGGCATCGCGATACCCATTCCCGGTACCAGCCGCGAAGTACGATAACAGACTACCGTATTCAGGCAGATTCCCACGATGGTTACCAGGACAGGTGTCAGGCCGCCTCCAATAATAAAGCGAGAGAGCCAGACCGCCAGTAGGACGGGAATCACGCAGCCCCCCAGGTTGACGGCGATAACTGCTTCCTGTCGCAAACGTTGCATTTTCGGCATCAATTGCATACCCGCCAGGGATTCAAAGACAGGGACATTTACTTCCCGGTCGAGGGGAAAGCGAGAGATGGGGAAGTTAATCAGCGAGCCGAAGATCATCCCAAACAGAACCAGGATGGCAGCCTGTGGACTGAGGTGCAGATTGCGTAAAGCGGTCTCAGCCAGATCGACGAAGATCAGTGGCAGCATGCAGCCCATGAAAATTATCAGACTCAGAATCATGCAGCCTGAAACGGGAGGCGTCTGAAATTGCTGTGGTGGCTGTGTCGACACGGTCTCTCGTCTTTCTTTTCTGTTCCATGACCAGTCCTGCTGGTTCGATACATTTAAACAGGGTCCGGTTTTATGAACCCTGTTGAGCCGGTATTTTAGCGGGCATTGCCAATTCCTGCAGGTTTGAAGCGGGAATATTCGGAACAATTCCTACCTTCTCGCTGAATTCATACTGTGGAGACAGCCGGGAAGGATGAAATTCCCCGAAGTCCCGCTACAATCAGGGTATGGCAGGAAACAGTTTTGGACAAGCGTTTCGGATTACAACAGCAGGCGAAAGCCACGGTCCGGGCAATGTAGTGATTATTGATGGCGTTCCCCCGGGAATTCCGATCAGCGTGGAAGATTTGCTCGTCGATCTCAACCGCCGCAAACCGGGGCAAAGTAAGATCGTCACCCAGCGGAAGGAAGCCGACCATCCGGAGATTCTGTCCGGCGTCTTCGAGGGATTGACCACCGGGACCAGCCTGGCGATCCTGATCCGTAACGAGGATCAGCGCAGCAAAGATTACAGCGACATCAAGGACAAGTACCGTCCGGGACACGCTGACTACACTTACGATGCGAAATACGGGTTCCGCGATTACCGTGGCGGCGGACGTTCCAGTGCCCGCGAGACCAACGTCCGCGTTGCTGCCGGCGTTGTCGCCAAGAAAATTCTGCAGACCGCCTTCGGCGGCAGCATAATCGGTTATGTGACCCAGGTGGGACATCTCAAAGCCGAGATTGCTGATCCGACTTCGATCACAGCAGAACAGGTCGAGCAGTTTGCCGACGGCTCACTGAATCCGGTCCGCTGTCCTGACCATGCCCTGGCACAGGAAATGATTTCCTTCATCGATCAGATCCGTAAAGCAGGAGATTCAATCGGCGGTGTTGCGGAAGTTGTGGCCCTCAATGTTCCCCCGGGACTGGGCGAACCGGTGTTCGACAAACTGAAAGCGGACATCGCCAAAGCATTATTCAGTATCCCCGCGGTCCTGGGTGTGGAATACGGTTCCGGTTTCGGCTGTGCGACCATGCGGGGCAGCGAGAATAATGATCACTTCGTCGCGGAAGATCA
>JAGQQP010000606.1 GCA_020426085.1 Planctomycetaceae bacterium
GTTGACGCAAGGAATTGATCATTCCGCTATGATTCTGAAGAAAAATCACATGCAGTTGTGAGTGAGTCAGTAGTGTGTTGAGCAGACTGGCATCAGGCATCCCTGCCATGAAGACATAACCACCCGCCTGAAGCTGGTCAGAAAACATCGCCGGCAATGGAAAGTTTTGTGGTTTCCCGGATCGTTCTGCGGTTATTTTCAGTATGGGGGATTCATAGGTGACAGGAGTTGTTTTCTCCGGGCCCAGACAATAAATACTGCCTTCGAGAGTGACGGCGATCAGATAGTCTGCAGCAACGAGCAGAGAGTGGATTGTGCCTTCTACTCCCGGGATGGGGGTCTGATATTTAATGCTCCTGTCAGTTAGATGAATCTGCTGACGAAGTCCGCGTTTGCCATCGGGCCCGTAGTTCTGACCATTTTCATGACGGGCGGAATTAACGTCGCGGTCGAATTGCAGGACTGGAGTGGTGACCTCTGTTTCTCCTCGTCGCGCTGCCTTGCCGGCGGCTGTAAACCAGCCTCCTGGTGTGCGCCCCGGTTTGGGTAATTCAAACTCAATCAGGTTTCCCGTCTGCTTATTCATGCGAGCCGGGAACGCAGTACCACAGGGAACAATCAACTCATTGTCGGATATTACCAGGTAGCCCTGTGGTGTCACGCCTCCAAAGGCTTCTGCTGCATGGGGATGTTGCCCATACAGGAATCCCAGACGATCATTCACCCATTTGACTGTTCCGGTGGCTGTATCGAGGGCATAAACAAATACGCCTTCGAAAGGCCAGACTCCTGCTGCAAAATAAACGGTGTCATTTTCAATGACGGGGCCTCCCCGTACCGGCCAGACTGAAATCAGCCGTCGATTACCCAGAATCAGACGCCTCGAAGGAACGGCTCGAAACTTCCACTGCAGTTCTCCTGTCCGAGCAGAGACTGCATAGAGACAGCCATCATCGGAACCAAAATAAACAGAGTCCTTCCAGGCGACCGGGGCAAAGCGAACGGGGCCATCTGTCGAGAACTGCCAGAGTTGTTTCCCCGTTTTGAGTTCGAGGGCAGTCACACTGTCGGTTTGGGAAGAGCCGTAAAACAGAATGCCGTCTTTGACAATCGGTTCATACCCGACGTCAAACTGTAGTCGTTCATTTTTGAATGCTGGTTCCAGTTGCGGAAGTCGATGTACCCACTGCAGGTGGAGCGACTCGGGCAGTCTCTGTTCTGTGTGCGCCGAGCGGGCTGGGTCGAGGCGCCACATTGGCCAGTCACTGGCTCTGGCTGCTCCTCCCTTTAGAGCGAACAGCAGAATCAACAGCAGGGATACTCTCAAAGCAGGACAGTGCATTCAGCCAGACCCTTATCTGGAAGGAGTGAAAGCAGAAGTTGAGAAAGTGGTCTCTTAGAATATCAGGCTATCAGGTGTGACAACCCGATTCAACTCTCGTCCAGCGGGGAAGCTTGCTCAGGGGGAGCGGGAGATTCCGGACGTGGTACCTGGAAGCTGGCCCAGATTGCTGCTACGCAGCAGAGTACCAGTTCGATCAACCAGAACATTTGAGGCCAGGGAGTCTCCAGACGGGCAATCGAGGAGATGCGATGTTGCAGGTAAGATGAGATTGCCAGTAATTGTTGTTCTTTGTCTCTTCGTTCCTGTTTGGCGGCTTCAAACTGCTTGAGAAATTCTTCGTGTTGTTTGCGAGAAGCGGGATCAGCAGGCGGTTCGCCTTTTGCGAGCGTGTGCTCCAGCATCAATGAAGTCTTGTCCATTTTGAATTGCTGCAGCGTTGCCTCTTTGTAGCGCTGATGAGACAGATAGAGGACCAGCGACTGGCCAAAGACCGTCAGGCAGAGAATTGCGACGAGCAGAGACCGCTTTACGGAAAGCCCCAGTTTGAACGCCAGTGTCGTCAGGAGGGCACCGGCAATCATTCCATAAACGACGGAAAAGACGAGCAATAACTTCAGGCGTTCTGGCAGATGGACCGCCAGGATTGACAGCGCCGTGATCAAGACCAGGCCGATACAGAACCATTGAATGTAGCCGGACCAGGAACTGGTTAACTCGGGTTGGGATTCTGCTGACTGATCCATCGTACTGTCAGTTTCATTTTGCTAAGTGTTTTGAACCCAGACCACAGGCAGTCTGAACCCGGTCCAGTACCTGTTTTCCTTTTTCCCTGGCCTTGCGGGCACCTTCCGCCAGAATATCATTCAGGGTATCGGTGTCTGCTGCAAGCTGTTCTCTCCGTTCTCTGGCCGGGCCAAAGTACTCAAGAGCTGCGTCCTGTACAGCCTGTTTTGCTTCTCCATACCCCATGCCCCCAGCACGGTAGCGTTGAGCCAGTTCCGCCTGCTGCTCTTCACTGGCAAAGAGTCTGTAAAGGGCATAGACAGCACAGGTCTCGGGATCTTTAGGATCTTCCAGAGCAGCCGAGTCGGTCTTGATCGACATGACTTTCTTGCGCTGTTTTTTGGGATCCTCAAATATTTCAATCACATTTTTATAACTCTTGGACATCTTCTCGCCATCAATGCCAGGCACCTTGGCGGACGTATCCAGAACGCGCGATTCTGGCAGGATCAGTGTTTCACCAAACAGCGAATTGAAGCGCTGTGCCAGGTCGCGTGTGACCTGCTCGGCTTTTAATTCCCGATCGAGCAGGAATTTGGCAGCCGGTCGGGTTTTCTCGTCCGTGCCATCGACAGTCAGCATTTCCTGAACCAGATCATCCCAGTGCCGGTTGTCCAGAAAAGCCTGTCGCAGATAATTCCGCCAGTCCTTTGCAGGGACATGCTTATCAGGATGGCGTTCCATCAGCATGGTATCAAACACATACTGCATCCGCCGGGCGTATTCCGGTGATGCCAGCAGACGGTCGATTTCCTGAACGCGTTTGTCAGCGGAGGAATCAGCGACGAATGCGCGAACTTTCTCTGCGGATGGAATTGTTCCGGTCAGGTCGAGTGTGATCCGCCGTAGAAACGTGGCATCATCTGCTGGTGTGGCAACCTGTTTTTCGTACTGCGGATTACCGGAACTCAGAGCGGCATCAATCTGCTCATGGAGAGTCGATTCTGCACAGACCGGTACCGCAAAAACAGCGATTAA
>JAGQQP010000607.1 GCA_020426085.1 Planctomycetaceae bacterium
TTCTGTGATGATCATGGCTGTCGGAGCCACGAACTGGATCAGTGTTCGGAAGAGACGAACAATCTCGTGGGTTTCCGGCAAGCTCAGGCAACTGGTTCCTGCCACTTTCCAGATAAAGGCGATCGCATCGAGCCGAAAGATTTTGACTCCGTGGTCCAGGTAGAGCTTGATGATTTTGACAATTTCCCTCAGGAGATCAGGATCAGCAAAATTCAAATCAACCTGGTCGTGGCTGAACGTGCACCAGACGTAACGCGTGCCGTCGGGAGTTTCAATCGGACACAATAAGTCACTCGTACGCGGGCGAACGACTTCAGATAAATCGTCTTCAGGAGAGGCACAGAAAAAATAATCTTTGCCCGGTGATTCTCCACGCCTGAACTGCTGGAACCATTCACTTTTGCTGGAACAGTGATTGATCACCAGGTCAGACATCAGCTGAAAGTTTTCTGCGATAGCATTGATGTGAGACCAGTCACCCAGCCCCGGATTTACCTGATAATAGTCGATTATAGAAAAGCCGTCGTCTGAACTGTAAGGAAAGAACGGCAGGATATGAATTCCGTTGATGGTATCTTTCAGGAATTCTTCTGAGAACTGTAGCAGTGTTTCCAGTGGCTGCTGCTCCTCCGTGAGCAGACTGTCGCCATAGGTAATCATTACCACGTTGTTCTGATCCCAGTGATTCTGATGCGTCTGAGGTATCTGGCATGTGCCATCAGGGCACATGAGCTGAATCAACTCCCGGGCAAAAGATGTATGATCGATTCCGGGATAAATGATCTTTAAATGGTTTTCTACCAGAAACTGATACTCACTGACTGCAGTATGCTCAACGGGCTCACTCATGGTTTCAGGCAAACTCCGAATAGTCATCGTCAACTGCGGCACACAGGCTCGCAAAAATTTCCGGAACGGCACTTTGCACACGATTCCAGCTGGGGATAAACGGTGTTTCCATCGGATTATCCAGGAAATGCAGGCCCGCTTTTAACACATTTTCCGCGAACAGCTCAACAGCTTTCTCTTCATTATGAATATCCAGCACCAGTCCATTAATGGTGGCATCGTTTCGATAAGTCTCTATGAAATCGAGGGCGATACGATAGTAGGTGGCTTTAATCGAACGAAACGTTTCTGTAGAGAAAACGACACCATTTGTCGCCAACTTGCGAAAGATACCTTTTGAAATATCAATCGACATTTTTGACAGACCCACGTGGGCATCGTCGACAGACAGGTTCTGATGTTTGTGATCATAGCAGTCAGCGATGTCGACCTGACAGAGACGGTTGGTTGAGTAATTTCGTTTTACTTCCGAGAGGACGCCGATTTCCAGCCCCCAGTCGCTGGGGATGCGAATGTCGTTGATGACATCAACGCGGAAAGAAAACTCTCCCGCCAGTGGGTAGCGGTAGCTGTCGAGGTATTCCAGATAATCCAGTGAACCAAGTATTTTTTTCAGCGCTCTTAGCAGCGGAGTCACCAGTAATCGGGTCACACGCCCATTCATTTTGCTGTCGGCAACACGTGCATAATAACCTTTGCAGAACTGATAGTTGAAACTGGGATTGGCAACCGGATAAATCAATCGTGCCAGCAGATTCCGATCATAAGTGAGGATATCACAATCGTGTAAGGCGACAGACGCAGACGTTCCCTGTGCCAGGATATAACCCAGGCAGTACCAGACATTGCAGCCTTTTCCCAGTTCGTTGGGAGCCAGTCCCTGGTTCTGCAGAACCGAATTCACTTCCTGCAGTCGAGGTCCGTCGTTCCAGAGAATCCGGTGTTTCTGTGGCAGGCGGCTGAAAAATCGGATGGCGTGCTTGTATTGCTCTTCATTTGCCCGGTCGAGTCCAATCACTATTTCGTTCAGATAACGGACTTTGGCAAGTTCGGTAACAATTTTGTCGAGGGCTGGTCCTTCCAGTTCGCTGTACAGACAAGGCAGCACCAGACTCATGGGGCGAATTCTGGAAAACTCAAGCAGTTCGGCTTCCATTTCGTCAATCGGACGTGACGAAAGATTATGTAATGTCGTGATGATACCGTTTTGGTAAAAGTCTCCCATACCAGATCTCCATGATCGATGTTTGAGCGCCAAAACCGGGATGATCAGGTCAGTACTTCATCCAGTATTTGGGTTAACGCATCAGCCCATCCTTGTGGGCCGGTCTCTTCAGTAATGATGACCGAAGATTGCTTCTCAAGATCGGGAGGTTCATGATGGGAAGAGCGCACAATGACTGCGATGTCTGCAGCATTCAGCATGGCGACATCATTCTGGCTGTCACCCAGTGCCACAAATTGGGGAACGAATTTCCCAGAATGGGTATAACACTCCCTGAACCACTGCAGGCATTTTCCTTTGTCACACGCGCCAATCACATGCACAAACCGGCCGCCTCGCAGCAGCCGCAGACCATGATTGGCAATCAGTGCTTCAAACTTACGCAATTGATGTGCCGAGTCCTGCCAAATTAACGGCTCGGAAAATTCTCGTGTCATCGCCTGTTCAGCCTCGGATTCCGATAATCCCGTATATGCAATGACTTCAGAGACTACCATGTCAGAAAATCCAGTAAACAGGAATTTTTCTTCGCTCCGTTTTTTTTGAATGATTGACAGGATCTCAGTTCTGCGTGCTCCTAAAATATGCACGTCATTTCCTGAAATATGTGCAGTTGAGTCGATCGAATTGATAAAGGATGAATCCGGAAAATAAATGGCAGAACCATTTTCCACTACGAAAGGATCGGTGTTGTTTAATGATTCCCGTAATGTGCAGAGTTCGGCAGCCGTTTTACTGGTATTCAGAATCAATGGAATTCCAGCAGCACGTAATCTTGTGATTACAGGCAGAGCAGGCGCAAAAGAATACGTATCATGATCCAGCAATGTGCCGTCCAGATCACTCATGACGATCAGAGGGGGACTGTTTTTCGGAGTCGATTGAGTTTCAGCTGACATAACCTGCAGATGTGGTGAGAGGAAACAAATAAAGAAGTCGTTACTGAAGAGCACTGTCAGCAGCCTGGAACGCATCACATTTAACCATAGCGTCTGTCAATCTAATATACTCGGTCCAAATGGTCCTGGAG
>JAGQQP010000608.1 GCA_020426085.1 Planctomycetaceae bacterium
GTCTTCAATCGTCAGAATGTGTTTGCGGTAATGGTCGTTCACCCAGTTCAACATGGACGCGATCGTGGTTGATTTACCACTACCCGTCACACCAGCCAGCAGTACCATGCCCTGGTCGAACTTACAAAGCGACTCCATGACGGGAGGGAGATACAGACCATCGAAGTTGGGAATCGAACGTTCAATTTTACGGGAGACCATGCCGGGAAAACCGAGCTGCACGAACAGGTTCACACGGAAACGCCACGGTTCGCCTTCATGTTCGACAACATACGAAAAGTCGGCTCCCCCTTCATCGTAGAAAATCTTCAGATTGCGTTCATCCATCATCGGCAGGAAGAGTGCCATCATCTGATCCCGGTCAATGGGATCCATCTGCAGTTCCCGCAGGCTGCCTTTGACGCGGAGGATTGGTGCTTTACCGACCTGCATGTGTAAGTCGGAACCGCCATGCTTGATCAACTGGCGAAAGACTTTATCGATTTCGTTTTCAGGACGCCCTGTGATGGGATTGACATCTTTGGGGGTTGCAGGAACTGTTGTCGCCATTAACAAACTCCACTTATGTATTACACTGAGTTCTGCTGCCAGAGCGTGCAGCTGACCAGACAGGAAATGTTGAATTGCAGCGAGGTCAGTCGACGATCTTCACCTCACGACGGACCACACTGGGGCCGCTATTACTATTTTGAGGACTCGGCTGGAACATGCAAGCTTCAATTCCTGCGATACCGGTAAATTTGTTGCTCTCCCGGAGAAACGGGTAGACCTGTTCCGGTTACCGGTTACACTCGATTCAGAGCAACTTCACTTTTGAAACGAATCGGTATTCCCCGTTCCGCCAGATAGTGTTTCGTTTCATCTACAGGGTGTGTTCCATAGTGAAAGATGCTGGCAGCCAGTGCGGCGCTGGCTTTGCCTTCGGTCAGGATCTGATATAAGTGTTCAGGGCAGCCGGCTCCCCCGCTGGCGACGACGGGGATTGTGACGGCTTCTGCGACTGCGCGCGTCATGGGGAGGTCATAACCGTCTTTGGTTCCGTCAGCGTCCATTGAGGTCAGCACGATTTCTCCTGCTCCCAGATCTTCGACCTTTTGAGCCCATTCGATGGCTTCCAGGCCTGTCGGAACACGACCGCCGTTCACGTGCACTTCCCAGAATTCTTTACCGTTTTTCTGTACCCGTTTGGGATCGATATTCACCACAATACACTGGCTGCCAAATCGCAGGGCGGCTTCGCGGATCAAATCCGGATCTTTCACTGCGGAAGAGTTGATGGAGACTTTATCACAGCCGGCATTTAACAAGGCGCGAATGTCTTCCAGTGTGCGAATTCCACCACCAACAGTCAGTGGCATGAAGATTACTTCCGAAGTGCGACGGACAATATCGAGAATGATCTCGCGTTCTTCATGGCTGGCAGTGATGTCCAGAAAGACGAGCTCATCGGCCCCCTGTTCTTCGTACCGGGCGGCGACCTCAACAGGATCACCTGCGTCCTGAAGATTGACAAAGTTGACTCCTTTGACCACACGCCCCGCATGCACATCCAGACAAGGAATGATTCTTTTTGCCAGCATTGAATGAAAGCCTCGGTATTTTTGATGAAATGTGATTGAATCTGTATTACTTGCCGGGTAGCTAGTGTCGTCTGGTCTCGTAGACTGTGCACAGTTTTACTGCAACGTTTCCAGGGACATTTGAACCGAATAAACAGATTTCGAGATGTATAGCTAAAATGCGATGTGCTCTAGATTATACGACAGGGAGAGATTTCGGTAGTGTCCGGGCCTGTTGGCACTTGAATTGAACACCAAAATTGTGAATTGGAAAGACGTAACTTCCTGCAGCGTCTCCATGTCCACTCAGAATAGATGAAATAGATTGAGAAATACGATGGTTCGAGGCAACGTGTTCTGGAATACGATGTGAAAAAACTGTGTGAAAATAAAAACCGGTTGGTCCTTAAATAAGGACAACCGGTTTGATGAAGACTTCGAAAATAGGGCTGTGTCCGGTTTGCGTAAAGCCTTCAATAGCAATTGGACTGGTTATCTCTGCACGAAAGTCGTGATGCTGAAACGTGATGCGATCCAGTAACGTACAGCGAATCCATTTTTATAACAAGCTACTGTTATTTACTTTACTTTACCGGGTTCCGTACCCACGGGAGGAGTCACGGAGGGGTCGTCTTCTATCGGGGTCGTAGCCGCCTCAGGATCAGTTGTGGCCCCCCCAGAACAGCCTGACATCGGCAGCAGTAGAGACAAACATAAAAGACATGGAAATACCTTACGAAAAGAATCCAAAAACACCTTCTTCTCCTTTAATTGTTAAACAAAAAAGGGAACTCTCAAGGAGAGAACTGAGAACTCAGCCAGGACTCCCTTCTGAGGGAGCCCTGACTGAAAAACGACTTAGTATTCGCCTATGGGTTGGCCATCATGAATGCGTGTGAGCAGGGCATACTGAGTGTTATCCATATTTTCACTCAGGAAACGAACGGCCCCATCTCCCATCAACACGTGGCAGCCTCCTTCATGGACGCTGGATGCCACTTCGATATAAATTCTGGGGTCATCCGCTGCACCTGCGCCAGTCGCACCGAGAGCATCGTAGGGACCATTAATATGATACCGTTTGTTGTTAATGTGACTAGGATCACTATTGGGGTGGTTCATGGCAAACGTTCCAGCGTAACGATGTTGAGCCCATAAGGGGGAATAGGCATCATCGCGTTTCCCATAAATACAGCCTTCCGTCATGGCAATGGAGTTACTGAGTCCATCTGTCACTGATTTGAATTTAGCAGCACCATTGAAACCAAACATACCTTGAGACTGGGTAGATATTCCGTTAGCCATAGCATTGGAACTCTCGCGGTAGGCAGAATACAGGCCATTCCCAGGCCAGCCACAGTAATGTGAACCACCACAGAAGAGATAATTTGATCGGGCGGCAGCCGTGGCCAGATAGCTGGCATCCGTTCGGTCTTCAGGAGTCTGACCTTCATCGGAAGGGCATAAGAGTGCAGGCAGTATCACCTGTCCCAGTGGGGTATTCGTATTCGGCCACCCGCCTGCGACAGCAGTAAAGTAGCCGT
>JAGQQP010000060.1 GCA_020426085.1 Planctomycetaceae bacterium
GTCGACACCATCATGATCTGCACGATGACTGCCCTCGTGATGATTATTACGGGCGCTTACAACGACCCTCAATACGCGGATCTGATCAAGTCTGACAATGGAGCTGCTTTGACCTCGGCGGCCATGAATTCACAGATCACAGGCTTTAATTATGTATTGTCGGCCTCCGTCATTCTGTTTGCCTACTCGACGATGATCTCATGGTCTTATTACGGCGAACGCTGCTGGGCATTTCTGTTTGGCGACAGTGCTAAAATTTCGCTCGCCTATCGTATTCTATTCCTCGTGTTTGTGGTACTTGGATCGGTCGTCTCAGCGACAAACGTCCTCGACTTTGGAGACCTCATGATTCTGGGAATGGCGTTTCCAAATATTCTGGGAGTCCTGCTGTTGTCCAATCGGGTCAAACGGGAACTGGACAATTACTGGAGTCGTTATAAATCAGGAGAGTTTGATAACGCCGCCTCTTCCACCGAAAGTAATTAACGGCAGGAATTCGCGCACAGTTCAAGATTACTGCTGTTTATTACAGCTCAATTGTCATAAAATACAGACTGTTGTTGTTCTTCAACATCGTCCATTAAGGAAAGCACTGGGTTATGAGTTACTTCACCGGAAAAAACATCCTGGTTCCCGTCGATTTTTCTGAAAGCTCACTGGAAGCCATCAAGAAAGCCATACTGATTTCGGAAGATGCATCAACTGTAACCGTAGTACATGTGATGGTACCTCTCGATCTTGTTTCGCCGGGTGTCCTCTTTGGTGGACTGACCGATGAAAAACGAACAGAGCACGTGAACAAGCTGGCTAAAGAAGAATTTGCCAAACACCAGATTGAAGGAGTGACCTTTGACACACTGGTAGGCGACCCCGGTATTAAAATTGCGGACTACGCGAAAGACCATTCTACTGATCTGATCGTAATCCCCTCTCATGGATATACCGGTATCACCAGACTGGCGCTTGGCTCTGTCGCGGAACGGGTTCTCAGACATGCCCCCTGCCCGACTCTGGTACTCAGACAGCCCAAAACATAATCCACAACTCAGGGCTGATCGGGCTTCTGTTGCGCGACCGGTTCTTTTGGCTGCGTGGCCGGTTCGGGAGCAAGTACTTCCACGACCAGTTTGCGGAAATGAATTTCAGAGCCTTCACTCTGCAATGCGATAGACCCTTTACTCGGATCACAGCCGGTGACTTCACCCAGCTTGACTCCATTGATCATCACAGAAATATTTCCTGATCGGCAAGTCAGCACGCACTGATGCCATTTACCAACCGGTAAATCGAGAGGCATGGTCGGAGAAAGTTTATTGGCAGACTTGGCACCACTTCCCGGCGTAGGGAAAACGTAACCGGCTTCGGGGCGATGCAACTGAACCTGAAATGCTTTCGGCCAGACTTTATCAGGCTCCGCTGTGAATAGTAAGATCCCGCTGTTAGCATTTGGATCGTTAGGATACATCCACTCCAGACTGAACTGAAAATTTTCGTATATCTTTTGCGTACGAATATATCCATAAGGTTTTCCGGAACAGACCAGGACACTGGGTTGATCTTTTCCACCGCTGATCACCTTCCAGGTTACATTCCGATTGGCCTCTTTCTCTTCTTCACTGACATATTTCCAGTGATCCCAGAAATTGCCACCATTCAACAGTTTTTCCGGTCCCGGTAACTGGGGGGCTGTTTTCTCAGCAGTCTTGGGTTCGGGTGCTTTCTCTCCTGCGGGAGAAGCAGGAGGTTTCTTCTCATCTGCACCAGGTTTCGCCGGAGGTGCTGCCTCTTGCGCATAAGCCGACAAATTGCAGAACGACAGACCGGCAATGCTTACGATCACGAACAGCAAAGCAAATCGTTTTCTCATTATAGTTCGATTTGAGTGGACAGTGGACTGCCTCTCTTCTACCCAAAGTCGATGAAGAATGTATAACACGCTGTAATTGCCCGACTTGACTGTTAAAAGAACATGTTTCTGGAAATGTAGATAAGAGAATCAGCCATTCTAAACCCATACTCATCAACATTCAATTATGCCCATCGTTTCAGGCATCAGATTTCACAAATGGCTCAACCCGAACACTGAACACAAAACCACACCAACAGCCTAACACTGGTCCCAACCTGTTACCAGCAAGAAATTGACACAATTCCAAACCAGAGGATAGTTCAGTTTGAATCAATCCCCCAATCGCTACAGGAAGCGTGAAATGTGAATTTTATTTGACGTCCAAGTTGCAGCGCTGATAGACTGCTTTGTTAACGGAACGTTACCATCTCCCTCAAATCTAAGAAAAGACTGGTGCTCCCATGCAATATGATCCACGCTCTTCGTCGCCTGCTTTTACGCCTGACTCTCTCTCAATCACTCGTCGGCACTTTGTCAGAACCATGGGTGCGGCGATCGCAGGAACTCCCTTCCTTGGAGTCGAAGGACTGCTGGCGGGGCAGACCGGAGAGTCCGCCAAAACAACTGCACCAGAACCCCTGGTTAAACAGTTATTTGAGAGCCTGACGCCGACACAGAAATCAAAGGTCTGCTTTGACTGGGATCATAAAGATAAAAATGGCCTGCTGCGTCAGCATGTCCGCGCTAACTGGAATATCACAGAGCCCATCGTCAACAGTGACTTCTTCACCAAAGATCAGCAGGAAAAAATTGAAGCTATTTTCTTTGGTCACTTTGACCCCAGCTGGCATAAAAAAATCCGTAAACAATTAATGGACGACCAGGGTGGTTATGGGAAAGACCAGTCCATTGCTATCTTCGGTACACCTGGTACCGATCAGTTTCAGTTTGTGATGACAGGACGACATACTACTGTCCGCAGTGATGGAGACAGTGCAGAACATCTGGCATTCGGGGGACCGATTTTCTATGGACATGCTGCAGAAGAATTTAATGAAACGGCAGGACACCCGGGCAATGTCTTCTGGGAACAGGCCCTGAAAGCCAATCATGTTTACAAGATTCTGGATGGCAACCAGCGCAAAGCCGCTTTGATTCCCAAGGCACCGCCGGAATCGAAAATTCAGTTCAAAAAATCTCCTGATCAGATCACCGGTCTACAGATTTCAGATATGACCAAAGATCAGAAACAGGAAATGCAGTCTGTTCTGAACCTGCTCATCGAACCGTTCCGCGCTTCTGATCAGAAAGAAGTCAGAAAATGTATCGAAGCGCAAGGCGGACTCGATAAATGTCGTATTTCCTTCTATCAGTCAGGCGACATCGGCAATGATGGTATCTGGGATAACTGGAGACTGGAAGGTCCTGCCTTCGTCTGGCACTACCGCGGTGCTCCGCATGTCCATGTCTGGGTTAATATCTCAGACGATCCTCACACGCAGATCAGTGCTACCTGACCTGCGAATCGCAGAGCAAGCCGCCACACGTTCAAATGAGGGAAGAGTTGCTGCCCACTTTCGGCATCATTGCGCCTGCATCATTGATTTTTTTGCATCGAAAAATCACTTTGGGAATTCTGATTCGGTCATACAAAATTGTAAGCTACAGTATGCCTGACAGGAAATTCGTGTTGAACAGAAATGAAAGAGAGCGATGTGCTGAATTTGTTGTTTTCTCTGACTCTTGCTCCGGCACAACGGCAAACGTTTTCAGATTTCATTGATACATCATTTAATATTCGATGCACCTGCATGAGGTTTCACTACCTGTTTATTTTTTGAAACAGCAAAGCGCGGAATCAAAAAATAATGTTTTTATTGAACTCATTAAAACGATGTTCGATGTCGGTTGACTTTCTGAGTGGATAAGCAATATTGGTTCTTAGTCAAAATCGTTTTTCTTTTTTACTATGGAAAAATTTTTGCGATTACTTATGATACTCTGCAAGACATGTCATTGGTCAAATCAAATCGTTGACCCTGCCTGTCAGACACTCCTGGATTATCATTCACAATGTAAACTTTTGTTATTTCCAGTTAGTAGCTCCAGACTAACTGTTAATATACCTGATCTTCTCTCCAGACTGCAGGTGGCCGAGTGACTAAAGAGCTTCTCTCACAGCATAAAGTCAATTCGTTCTCAACATCTTCTTCAAACCCTGAACCTGATCAACCCACACCAGCCCTTTCATTGATGGATCGAATTTCGATTCATCAAATTACAACTTACCACTGGACTCTGGAAGAAAGTCTGCGCGGCCTCGTGTCCAGCGGCATTCCTGCCGTTGGTCTCTGGAACCGAAAAATTCTTGATCTCGAACCAGCGCAGTCTGCAGAACTGGTCATCGATTCCGGTATCAAAGTTTCAAGTGTTTCCCTGGCAGGAGGTTTTACCGGTTACAACGAGTACTCTTTTGACGAAGCCATCACCGATGCCATCCAGTTGATAGAACTCGGGGGACAGGTCAATGCAGCGGCAATCCAGGTTGCCAGCGGTCCCCGTGCCGGGCATACCCTGAACCATGCCCGGGAACTGACAATCGATGCCCTCAAGCGGCTTGCTGATGTCGCTGCCGCCAACGGTACGCGACTGGCGCTCAAAACCATGCATAACCCGCTGGCACGGAACTGGACTTTTCTAAACACAATCGAATCGACACTGAAACTGATTGACGACTGCCAGCATTCCGCAGTAGGTATTGCAATCGACACCTCTCACATCTGTCTCGATCAGTCTGCTCGAAATCTGATCACCGACATGATTTCATTGATTGCCTCTGTGCAAATTTCAGAAATCGATTCTGGCGATTCCCTCCCGGAACTGTTACCGAATATTGATGTGATAGAAGCCATCAATGAAGCCGGTTACCAGGGATACTATGACCTGGAAGTCTGGTGTGAACAGTTCTGGCAATCCGATTATTCAGACATGCTCACCAGCCTGCGTCTCGCCTGCCAGTCTGAAACTCCTTCCCAGTTCAGTTGAGAACTCTGCGAGAGAGCGATACGGATTTATCGTGACCCAGGTAAAAACCCAGACCTGTGATTGATAAACGGATCATACTTTGGTTACGATGATGACCACTACTGATGCGCAGCTCAAAAAACAGATCCTGTTAAAACCTCCAGCCTGTTTTTCACACCTTCGTTTTTATGGCTCCCTGGATACAGGTAGCTATAAAAAATCCCTCGCAGATTAGATTAGTTCTCTCCTGATTTTTCTGGAATGTGGTGACACATCATGGCTCACGAATCCTTTAGCCTGAATGATCTGGCAAAACAGTTAGGCCGCGACCGCCGAGAACTGGAAAAACTGGCCAATCGCGGCAGAATCCCGGGGCGTAAGGTTCAGGGGGAATGGCAATTCCATTCCACTGAAATCACACACTGGCTGGAACAGGAAATGCGCAGCTATACGACTTCAGAACTGGAGCGGGTTGAACAGACCAATCCGCCACCAATGCTGGATGCGGATAATCTCATCAGCAGCCTGATGCCTGAAGAACTGATCGCAGTCCCCCTTGATGCGCGCACCAAAAGATCGGTACTGGAAAGTCTGATAGAAGTCGCAGGCAGAACCTGGCAGATCTGGGAGCCGGCCACTGTCCTGACGGCCGTTCAGGAACGGGAAGAAGCCTACCCCACCGCATTCGACAATGGAGTCGCGATTCCCCACCCCAGAAACCCGATCCCCGACGCCGTCGGCGAACCATTAATCGCTTATGGTCGAACGCTGTCAGGGATTCCCTTTGGCGCTCAAAACGGGTCTTTGACTGATATTTTTTTTCTGGTCATCTGCTCCGACGCTTCGACTCACCTGTCTGTCCTCGCTCGACTGGGCAGGATGATGCAGCTTCCGGACTTCATCGAACAACTGCGCGAAGCCGCTACGCCGCATGATACTCGACAGGTCATCATGGATGCAGAAAAACAAGTCGCTGCCACTTAACCGAACACGTTAAGACAGGCACAGCAGATTCATTCCGCGGAGACTCCCCTCAAGCGGCCTCTTCTTTCCGCTGTGGCAGATTTCTACATCACGATTTCATACGAAAAGGAAGTATTCAAATCAAAGGTTTGTTATGATTCTGAATATATTTGAATTTCCAACGTTGACGAATACTGCTGGAACACAAAGAATGGTTTACATCACTGGTCTTTGAATCACGCGACGAAACCCTCTCAAACGCGACAATCACATTCAAAACTCATACAACCAGTAAATGCATCCATAATCAGATACTGCTTTAGCGCCTACGAAAAGAAAGCCCATGAATTCAGAACTCCCGGAACAACTTGATGTCATCGCCGTCGGTGCGCATCCGGATGATGTTGAAATCGCCTGTGGTGGAACGCTGGCAAAACTCGTTCACCAGGGATATCGCGTGGGCATTATCGACCTGACTGACGGCGAACCAACGCCACTCAGCCCGGGGCCGGAATCCAGACTGCAGGAAGCAAAACAGGCGGCTGAAATCCTGGGAATCCATGTCCGGGAAACACTGGAACTGACCAACCGACGACTGTTTGACAATTTTGAAAACCGCGTTGCACTCGCGAAACTGTTTCGGAAATATCGCCCCAAAGTGGTACTGGGACTGGCAGGCAAAACCCCCATGGCTTCACCCGATCACTGGCAGGCTATGCAGATTACGGATGCTGCTGTATTTTATTCCCGTTTGACCAAATGGAATGACCAGTTCGATAACACCGAACCACACACGATTCAGAAACAGGTCTGGTATCCATTGGGATTTGGATCCCTTAACTACCCCGAAGGCAGCGGACAGTTTGTGGTTGACATTTCAGATACTTTTGAACAGAAACTCGACTCGATTCGTGCTTATCAGTCTCAGTTTCCCCCCGAGAAAAAACGGGTTTACCGGCTGGTTGAGAGTCAGAATCGTCTGCTGGGGACCAGTGCCGGCTTTGAAGCAGGTGAACTGTTTATCTGCTCCACAACCTTGGGTGTTCGTGATTTAGTGCAGACAGTATGTCCCTGAAATTCTCATAAGACAATAAAAAACCAGCAGATACAACAATATTAAAATTTCCATCCCAGACAAAAGATGTTATGATACTTCAAAGGAATTTCACATATGTCTAGCATGGAAGGCGTGAGACTTCGGCCTCATCCAGAATTATCATCGACACGCATACAGGCTTTTTAATGGTTGAAATTCGTTACGGCTCAGTCAGCATTACCGGAAATTTCCGTGAAAATAATGAGGACAATCTCTTTGTTGATGACCTCAACAAATATTTTCTTGTCGCCGATGGGATGGGCGGACAGTGCGCCGGAGAAAAAGCCAGTCAGTTAGCAATCGAACTCATTCCGCAGAAGCTGAATGAGCTGATCGACTTTAACAGTGACGAAGCTGAAAAAGTGACTCAGTCCATCGATCAGGCCGTCGCACATGCGAATCTCGAAATTATGGCGCTGGGCGAACTGGACCCCAACTGCCGCAGCATGGGAACGACGATCGTATTTGCCATCCAGGTGGGAGAGAAATTCTTTATCGGAGGCGTGGGGGACAGTCGGGTTTACCTGCTGAGAAATAATGTTCTCCATCAACTGACAACAGACCACTCCCTCACTCAGGCACTGGTTGACGCTGGTACGATTACTGCCGAAGAAGCATTAACCCACCGTTACAAAAATGTGCTCTATCGCTATCTGGGAACGAAAGACGGCAGCGCCGGTACCCAGGCCCGTCATCTGGACCCGACACCTCAGGATCGAATGATTCTCTGCTCGGATGGTGTCACCGATGGGATCTCTGATGAAAAACTGCAGGACCTGCTGGGGCAGTTTGATGACCCGCAACAGGCAGCAGAAGAAATCGTGAAAGCGGCACAGGAAGGTGGCTCCAAAGACAACATTACCTGCATCGTAATTCATATTGATGAATAACCCGTGTCTCTACAGAAACCACGGCGTATCCCTGTCTTCGATGCTTTGTAAACTGCCACTTCTCAGTTTTCATTCTGGCTGAACAATGCGATTTCGAACTCTATTACCGTTCCTGCTGACCAGCCTGATCACCATTGCCCTGCTCTGGTTGACTCAGATTCCGCTGGGAGTAGAAGGTGAGTGGAGCTGGGATCGAATCCCGTTTGCAGCAGCAGAAATCATTCCCGGCTGGATCGTGACTGCCATTGCATTTGGCGTCTACCTTTTACTGATTCTGATTGCTCTTTCGCGGATGCCTGATTGCCGCTGGTACGAACTGGCTGTCTGGCTGGCAGGTCTGACCGCAGCCGCAGGTCTCTGGTCTCTGCAGCTGCAAGACAGTCCACCTGGAGAATACCGGCTGTCGAAAGCAGCATTTGTACTGTACTATAAAGGCTCCTCGGGATATTTCACGCAGGCACAGACAGAGATCTCCGATGTTTCACAATTCCTGAGTGAATATGAAGCAAAGATGGAACAAGGCGATGTGCTGCATGAAGGGACTCATCCTCCAGGCCTGCCTCTGTTTTATCTGGCATTAATCCGACTCTGTGAAAACAATCCCGGACTGCAATCCATTCTATTGGACACGCAGCCCGCTTCATTTCAGGAAGCTGCCGATGTCATCGCCGGTATGACGTCACGTTCGGAACATCCCCTCGTGCCGCGAGACCGTGCTGTTCTGTGGCTGGCAACCCTGATTACATTAAGCATGTCTGCCCTGACCGTTGTCCCCCTTTTTCTTCTTGCGCGGGAATTTACTTCAAGTATGGTCAGTTGGCAGGTAGCTGCGTTCTGGCCGTTGATTCCGGCGGCTCTGATCTTCCAACCGAAATCCGATGCGCTTTATCCGGTCATCGCGATGCTGTTTCTTTATCTCTGGGTGATTGCCTGCAAACGAAACAATCTAATCTACGCTTTTCTGGCTGGCCTGCTGATCTGGGGAGGCCTGTTTCTGACATTGGCATTTCTACCGGTCGGAGCGTGTGCGGTCTGTTTTTCAATACTACAACTCTGGCCTCGACTGACTGGTTCCCGAGAAGCACACGCTTCCTGGAAAACTTTTGCGTTAACGGCTCTCAGCGGTCTGGCAGGATTCTGCTTACCAATATTAATTCTCGCCAAGGTGTTCAATCTGAATCTGCTGCGGGTCTGGTTTCTGAATTTTCAAAACCATGCCGGCTTTTACAGCGAGTATACCAGGACCTACTGGAAGTGGTTGCTGTTCAATCCTCTGGAGATCTGCCTGGCACTCGGACTGCCTGTAGCCTGGATGGTTTTTCGCTCACTCTGCTGTCGAGGACGATTCAACTCTGAGCAGTCAACAACAGCTCCCCCCAGCAGCCTGAAACCATTGCTGCTGTCGTGTGGCCTCGTGCTGATCCTGTTGTGGCTTTCGGGAAAGAACATGGGAGAGGCGGCGCGACTCTGGCTCATTTTTCTCCCCTGGTTCCTGTTGATGACGATCCCTTACTGGCAAGCGCCCCTTGACAGTCAGGCTCGTGAAAAGACTCAGGCCAGTTCCTTTTTAAAACTACAGACGGTCTGGATCATCGCATTAACTGCTCAAGCTCTGGTTTGTGTCGCCACCGTCAGTCGGATCACCGGATTTCATTTTCCTCCCGGCTGAGGACTGAGCCACGCTCCCTATACAATTCCTGTAATCGGGTTAATCGGAAATCTCTGCGCAGCACTAAGCATCTGTTTTTGGCTGAGTCGATATTCTATTAAAGGTGTCCCCCCTGCTCTTTACGTTTCCCGAATAACCCGGGAGCTTCTGCGACATTCCTGAACTGAGGCGGGCCCCTTTTACATCAATCGAAACCGGGTGAACCTACATGGCTTTTTTACAATCTAACTCGGCCAGACTCTGCAGAATGATCTGCTGCGTACTCGTCGTGGTTTCAGTGAGCCATTCCGGTTGTTCTGACCATTCTCTGGAGTACACCGAACTCAAACAGATCAACGAAAAAGTAACAGAAGCGGAACTGAAGCGCTACCTCAAAGTCATCAAGCTGATGCCTGAAGGTAAAATGCCCACCTTTCCCACCGTGTATGCACCAGCCCCCGTCTGGAGCCATATACGCTCTCTTCCTATTGAAGATCTGGTTAACAGTGAGCAGATTAATATGTCACAGCTCTGGGATGTAGAACGGATCAGCGATCAGTTTGGGATACGTAATCGATTGCTTAAAAAAGCTTTGCTGCGGAGGGATATGTCCAAAGAACAATTCATCAGCTTTACGCTGGCGATCGGTCTGGCAGCCAGCCGACACCAGTTACGACCAGATCAGAAGCTCGACGAAATTATCAAAAAAGGGAACAAGGCCATCCATCAGCTGCAGATGGATAAACGACCGTTTTCCTCGCTCTCTCTGGAAGAACGCCATCGGACTTTACACGAGGCAATGTGGATTGCCCGTGTGAATCGCGCCGAACAGCTCATTCAGGTTCCACCAGAAAATATCAATCTGGTCAATACATACTGGGATCAACTCAAAGAGGTATTACCGCCGCAGTTCTTGAAAAACCCGCTGGATGAACTGACCGATACCCTGGAAGAACGCGGTATCCCCTTTACTGTGAAGGATGACGGCTCTGATCAGCTTCTGGAATGGACTTCAGCCAATGCCATCATTGGTACAGATGATCCCGATCCCAAACCAGCTCCGGTAAAGATTCAGTAACGGGATTACTGCGCGGAAGCGACATCGGGTCGCAGCTTTTGTGCTTCATTGAGATACACGTGCACGACTTCAGACTGTTTCTGATCCGTATTGACGTGAATCATGACCCTGATACAGCGTGGCATCGCCCCTTTGACGGCGATTTCAGAAGCGCAGATCAGTGGTACCGATTTCATCCCCAGTTCACGAGCCGCTTCTGCCGGAAATACAGAGGTCAAATCAGGAGTCGTTGTAAAAAATACAGAGACAATATCTTCGAAATTTTCGATCCGGTTTGATTTGAGAAGCTGTTCCAGGAGTGCACGCGTTGCAGACAGGACTTCTGCTGCAGTATCCTGTGTCACCGTTGTTGCACCACGAATTCCACGTACCGACATCGTTAATACCATGTATCTTTAAATATTGATTTCTTAACTGAAGCGTCCGACGTAGTTTGCGTCGTCAGACTATTTGCTCCGGAAACGATCCTGCAAAGTCAAAACCACATCCTAACTAATTCATCGGCTGTTCGCTACCAGTGACATTCCTGAATTCCAAGTCGCGAATCTGATCAGTCCTGGAATTAACTGCTTAACCTGTTGAGAGTTGGATAAAAAACTCGTCAAAATGGAAATATCCCCCATTTTAAAAAATGCTCTTGCGTTAAATTCGTGAAATCAGTTAAAAATCAGCGAGATTAGGGGGATCAGCATTACAGGACCTGCCAAGATGGCTGTCCCGATCCCTCTGTTCATCGTCTGACAATCGATCAACTATACGTGCATCTTCCGGAAAGGACTCCTTGATGTCGACGACTGTTGAGTGGATCGCTCAAGAGCTGAATTGCCTGGTAAAAGGCAATCAACGATTAGAAATACATGGTGCAGAGTCTGTTCTGAAAGCAGGTCCTCACGATATCACCTTTGTCGGCGATGAGCTGAACCTCAAGCGGCTGAAATCAAGTAACGCCGGCGCGGTCCTTTTGGAAAAGCGCCTGGAAGAATCATTTGAGAAAGCGTTTGAAGAAGCTCCATTCACCTCAATTGCCGTTGAGGATGCGCAGGCCGCGTTTATCAAAATCATTCAGAAGCTGCGTCCCCAACGTCAACTACCTGACATCGGAGTCTCCCCCCAGGCGCTCATCAGTGATGATGTTCAGCTGGGAGAGAACTGTCATATCTATCCCCAGGTCACAATCCGCCCGGGAGTGCGGATCGGCAAGAACTGTCGAATCTATCCTGGTGCCTATATTGGTGATGACTGTGTGATCGGCGATGATGTTACCATTCATGCCAATGCCGTATTTTATCCTGATGTCAAACTGGGGAATCGCGTCCTCGTTCATGCTGCGGCTGTGTTAGGCTGCGACGGGTTCGGCTATCGCTTCGAACAGGGTCGCTATGTCAAAATCCCCCATCTGGGCAGTGTGAGAATTGAAGATGACGTGGAAATCGGCGCAGGTACCACCATTGACCGCGGTATGATCGGCCCGACCGTGATTGGTGAAGGTTCCAAAATCGACAACCAGGTCATGATTGCCCACAACTGCGAAATCGGAAAGCATAACGCATTCGCCTCACAGGTAGGCTTTGCCGGTTCCATCACAACCGGAGACTATGTGCGGTGTGCCGGGCAGGTCGGAGTCGCAGACCATGTCCATATTGGTGATCAAGCCACTCTGGGTGCACGGGCTGGCGTTCATCGGGACATTCCTCCTGGTGAAGTACACATCGGAACTCCAGCAGCCCCGGAAAAAGAACAGCGTAAGATCGTCATGTCGATTCGCAAAGTTCCCGAGATGCGGAAACAGATCCGTGAACTGGAAACTCAAATCAAACAGATGAGTGAGCAACTCGAGAACCTGAACCAACTCACAGCCAACCAGTGATCAGCCAGTGGGCTCTGTTCACGCTTACGATAAGTTTCAATTTGAAACTCTGAAAAATCGATGAACGAATTGCAAACGAACAACTCGGAACATTCTCAACGACAAATCGGACTTCTGGCCGGAGCGGGCCGGTTCCCCATTGTGTTTGCGGAACAGGCACGACAACAGGGATATTCAGTCTGCTGCCTGGGCATCTTTGGCATGGCCAGTGAAGAATTGACTGAAATCTGTGATACCTTCCACTGGATTCCACTGGCACGAATCGGCAAAGCAATCAAGCTGTTCCAGCGGGAAGACGTCAAGCGCATCGTGATGGCTGGCAAGATTGAAAAGACGGTCCTGTTCAGCCCATTTCGTATTTTAAAACTATTACCTGATCTACGTACGCTGCATATGTGGTATCGCTATGCCAAAAAAGAT
>JAGQQP010000609.1 GCA_020426085.1 Planctomycetaceae bacterium
CAGTTCTTATGCGTCCATTCATCCGTGGGAAGACTGGGCCGAGTGCTGGGCGCATTATCTGCATGTCGTCGACAGTCTCGATACCGCCCTGCGTTTCGGGTTGCGCGGCGAAGATGTCGAGCAGGCCGTTGAACCCTTCACTGTGAACGATCTCTATGATCCGAAGGTCCCTGATGCGGAACGCGTGATCCTGCTGGTGAATTCGTGGGTTCAACTCACCACTGTCTTAAACGAACTCGCGCGAAGCATGGGGCATCAGGATTTCTATCCGTTTGTCATGTCACGCACCGTGCTGCGCAAACTGCACTTTATTCAAATGATTGTCAAAGAGGCTCGGGGGGGAACACCATTGCTCTAACACACGAATACTCTGGAATGTAAAGACAACGACAGATTTTTACACCTTGACCGGGCAGCGAACTTCTGTAAATTCAGGAGAGCGACTGCTGGGCCTGTTCCTGGATGTCGACGCCGACGAGTTGGCTCCAGGCGCCGATCAGTTTCTTCGTGATCGGACCGACTTCGCCACTCCCGATGGTGATGCCATTAAATTTTGTAGCGGGCATGATGCAGTAGGGAGTGCTGGTAAAAAAGGCTTCGTCAGCTGTAGTGACATCGTAGGGGAGCAATCGGCATTCCTCGATGGGAATTTCCAGTTGTTGCGCTAACTGAATGATGGTCTGGCGGCTGATGCCATTCAGGCAGTTGATCGTACTGGGGGTTTTGATGCAACCATTGGTTACGAGGAAAAAGTTTCCCCCTTTGTTTTCGGAGAGGTAGCCATCGGTATCAAGAATCAGACTTTGTGCCATCGGGTCGACCAGTTTGACTTCCGATTCGGCCATGGTGTAGAGGAAGCGACTGCGGTTTTTAATGCGTGCATCGAGTGATTGCGCCGGTTGCACGCGGGTGAAGGGAGTAACGGCGTGGCAGCCTGTTCGATAGAATTCAGCCCAGTAGGAGAGGTCGAGAGGCAGGGTAACAATCATGACCGTGGGTTTAGATTCGGGTGGTTTCTGTCCGCTGGAGGGGACCCATTGACCGGGTGTGATGTTGTGAATGATCCAGGCATCGGTATTCGCGGGGTAGTGTGGTCTGTTTTTCTCCCAGACTTCGAGTGTGAGCTGTTCCATTTCATCCAGTGTCATGCCGGCATCGAAGCGGGCCGCTTTCAGACTGAGGTAGAGACGCTCCAGATGATCCCGCAGACGAAATGGCTGATGGGCAAAGGTCCGCGTCGATTCGGTCACAGTCATGCCGAGGCTGATCGCGCCGTCAAAGATCGAAATTTTAGCTTCCGCCGCGGGAACGTAATCACCATTGAGATACACCAGATTCTGCGTCATGTCGGCTCCAGTTTATTCTTGATTCGGTTTCAGTTCATAGCGCGAAAAACAGGGGGATTCGTATGACTTCAGCTTACCGTTTTCATGACGCAAAATCAGGCAGGCGGTACCTGCTTTCTGACTTAAAAGTTTAATTCCTGCTTCAGGCCCCAGGACGCTGATGGCGGAAGCCAGACTGTCTGCTGACGTGCCATTGGGGGCGATCACTGTGACGCGGCTCTGATCGGTGAGCCCGAGCCCGGTGCGAGGATCGACAATGTGGGAGTAACGTTTTCCATCAATGACGATATGCTGCAGCGCATCACCTGAGGTAGCGACCGCCATGTTCTGCAGATAGAGGAAGCGGTCAATTTTTGCCTGAGGAGCGTCTGAGGATGAGATACCGATTTTCCAGCCACAGCTGTCCGGCGGTGGATCGCCGAGTACGAGGTCGCCGCTGGCATCGATCATGGCTCGCTCGATGCCATGTTCCTTCAAAACCTGCAAGGCGACATCGGCTGCATAACCTTTGGCAATGCCTCCCAGATCGAGTCGCATCTCGTCCTTCAACAGTTCGACAGTCCGATTCTGTTCCAACAGTTTCAGAGACTGGAAGCCGACTTTGGCTCTGGCTTCAGCCAGGCGGGTGGGGTCCGGCATCTTGTTTTGTCGGCGCGCCCTGCGCCAGAGACGGACCACAGGACTGATAGTAACGTCAAATGCTCCTTCTGTTTCCAGTGAGAGTGCTTGACTTCTTTTCAGTACTTCAAACAGGGGGGAACTCACGGGAACCGGCTTTCCAGGCCCCGATAATCGACATAACTTATTTAACTCGCTTTCCGGGTCATAATCACTGAGCAGTTTGTTAAGTTCCTTTACACGTTGGAACGCATTTTGAGCAGCATTGTTTGCGATTGCCTTGTCGGTAGCATATAATACGACTCTCCACTGCACTCCCATATGCACTTCCTGAAATTCATACCGATTCAGAATTTCGCTATCCGTGCACTGTTGATTGCCTGACAATGTGGAGAGCAGCAGGCATGCCTGAAAAATGTATGACATCATCAATCCCGATTCAAAGTCCGATTGCAGCTTACCGATACGGAGTAATCTAATATGTTTAGCGTATGTCGTCACAGTCTCTTAATGCAAGGCAAATTTACGTTCCTTGCCGCGATCCTGTTTTCTGTTTCTCTGGCCTCCGCACAGGAAGCTAAAACAGAAAAAGAGATGAAGCCTTATACTCAAAAAATTGAGAATACCGATGTCAGTTTTGACATGGTTCCGATCCCCGGCGGTGAATTTCTGTTGGGGAGCCCAGACGCAGAATCCAATCGTGAACCGGATGAAGGTCCTCAGGTCAAAGTCAAAATCGAACCGTTCTGGATGGGCAAGCATGAAGTCACCTGGAACGAATACGACATCTGGAGTTTCAACCTGGATATTCAACGTCGAAAACTGTTGCGTGGCAAGTTCGACGAAAAGGAAAAAGCAGCCGATGCGGTGACCCGTCCCACCAAACCTTATACAGACATGACATTCGACATGGGACACGACGGCTATCCCGCGATCTGCATGACTCAGCTGGCAGCGAAAACTTACTGCAAATGGTTGAGTGAAAAAACAGGGCATTACTATCGTCTTCCCACCGAAGCGGAATGGGAATACGCCTGCCGTGCCGGGACCAAAACAGCTTATTCTTTTGGAGATAATGCTGCGAATCTGGATGACTATGCCTGGCATTATGCCAACTGTAATGACACCTACCAGAAAG
>JAGQQP010000610.1 GCA_020426085.1 Planctomycetaceae bacterium
AGCCCCCGAAGTGATGGCGGTTCTATCCGTGATTGATCAGTTCCGCCCCGACGTCCATGTCGACGTGCATGGCACAGGCCTGCAGGAATACGGCCCTGATCAACTGGGAACCCGCGAACGTTATCGTGGTCAGACCATGTTTGAAGTCACAGGTTCCGCTTATTCCAACATGACACTGCGCCCCTGGGACTGGAGGATTACCGAAACACTCAACGCAGCGGGCATCAAAGCCGGATTCGGTTACGACCGTTTCGAAGCCGATGCGCAACGACTCTTCTGGGGTGCCTCTCTGACTGCGATGTCAAACCGACTCTGGCTCGGTCGTCCCCAGTTTTATACAGCCCATTACGGTTATGCCCGTTATCACACCATGGTAATGGCGTTGGAAGTCGGCTGGGAACAGAGCGGTCTGGCCCGGCTGCAGGCCCTGATGAAGATCGGCAATGACAGATGGAAAGGCGAATATTTCACGGGTTATCCCGTCAATCGCGTCCAGGGCTACATCGGACACTTCGTCACCGCCTGGGGGACCACTCCACAGGAAAGGCGCCAGAGCCGTAGCGAACTCTGGAAACAGCAACCATCCTTCTCTCAGGCCATCCTCTATCCGCAGACCGCAGGCAGAGAAACTTATCTGATTGCCACTTCGAACAAAGCTGCTGAATTACTTTCTGCTGATATCCCAGAGTTTCTGGACAATATCAAAAACATTCCTTCGGTAAATCAGGAATCACTGAAAACAATTATCGAAGCCGGACCGGAAATCAAATTCGCTGTCAGTAAAGGCCACTCCACACCCGAAACGGAACAACCACTCGAGCATGGCATCTCGTTTCAAATGCGTATCCCCTACCCTGATCCGGATCTGGTTGATATCAGGCTCAACGGACACCTGCTCAAGAAGAGTGCCACCGATGGCTATCTGGCATGGTATGCAGACGGTTTTACTCATGTGCAGATTAATGTGCCCCCCGAAAAATCAAAATCCAGTGACCTGTATCTCATCACCTGTCTCTACAACCCCAAACAAACCAGAACGTATGGCTGGAAGCCGCCTCAGTCAGTCATGGAACGCCTTAAAGACACAGAATAATAAAATCGATTCTTTACAAAGGAACCTCCTATGAAATCCGCCTCGCCACTCTTTGCAGTCTGCCTGTTACTGCTGTCTGCAACACTTCTCCACGCAGACGAACCGGTTCAACTGGAACTGGAAAGCGTCCAGAAAATCTGGGATAAAGATCCCCACAATGCATTTACCGGACTGACGCGTTTCAAAGATCAATGGTTCTGCGTCTTCCGTACCGGCAAAGCACATGTCTCTCCCGACGGCTCATTGCAGGTACTCGCTTCCAAAGATGGTAAATCCTGGAAACCGGTTGCCCGGATCTCCTCAGACACAGACGATCTCCGCGATGCCAAAATCAGCGTCACCCCGGAAGGCCAGCTCATGCTCAGCGGCGCTGCGGCACTGCCTCAACCCAACCCTGTCAAACATCAGTCGATGAACTGGTTTTCGGACGACGGCACACACTGGTCGAAGGGTTATAAAATCGGCGACCCCAGTGTCTGGCTCTGGGGCATGAAATGGCATAACGGCGATGTATACAGCATCGGCTACCACACGGGGCAAGCAGGCCCCCGTTTCACACGCCTGTATAAAAGCAGTGATGGCAAAGACTATGAAACGGTCGTCGACAAACTGTTTGACACCGGGTACACCAATGAAAGTTCGCTCGTCTTCACGAAAGACAACACCTGCTACTGCCTGTTGCGCCGCGATGCCAAAGGCGCCAACACAGGCCTGCTGGGTGTCTCTCGTCCTCCCTATACCGACTGGAAATGGAAAGATCTCGGCGTTCGTATTGGTGGTCCTGATCTGTTCCAGCTTCCCGATGGCCGCTTCCTGGCAACCGTGCGACTCTACTCCCCCAAAGCGCACACATCCATCTGTCAGATCGATGTCAAAACCGGAAAACTGACCGAGCTGCTGGAACTCCCCAGTGGTGGCGATACCAGTTATGCCAACATGGTCCTGCATGATGGACTGCTGAATGTAAGCTACTATTCCAGCCACGAAGGCAAAACATCAATCTACTTTGCCAAAGTCAGCTATAAGTAGTCTTGATGCCAGAGTGTGGTCTGCACATGTAACAGGGGGTTGTGAATTTTAATTGACAGCCCCCTGTATTTTGCGCTGATATTCAGGAAAGCAACGCAATCAAAATCGGTGCCAGCAGCGTCACCAGGACCAGAGCCACCGGATAGACGGTCGCATAACTCGTCGCTGGCACACTCGAATCAATGGCTGATGTGACCGCTCCCAACCCGGGCGTGGAAGTCATCGCGCCACACAAGCCCCCTGCCGTCTCCAGCAGATTCAAACGCAGCCAGAAACGGGCTGCCAGAAACCCGGACAGCAGTGGCACCGCTACCACCACCGCCGCAACCAGGCACATTGTCAAACCATTCTCGCGGACCACTTCCACGAAATTCCCACCTGCCTGACAACCCGCCTGCGCCAGAAACACCGTCAGTCCCAGCTCCCCCAGCAACAACCTTCCTGCACGAGGCATCCGCACCGAAAGCGAACCAAACTGACCAAAGTGCCCCAACAGCAATCCGACCAGCAACGGTCCCCCCGCCATTCCCAGGGAAAACGATTGTCCTCCCAGCGAAACACTCAAGCGCCCCAGGATCATCCCCAGAATCAGCCCTCCCGCCAGGATGATCAGGTCTGTTTCATCTGCAGAGCGAGCCCGGTGACCAACGGCCGTCGCAAAACGTTCCAGGTCCTCCGGCTCACCCACCGCACGCAGAATATCACCGTAATGCAGTGTCTGCTCTGAACCGGGAACAAACTCAATATTCTGGCGGGTAATACGGGCGATGGTCACACCAAAGCGGGACCGAAAATGCAGATCCTTGAGCGTGCGTCCCACCACATCCTTGGAAGTAATCACAATATTACGACGCTGCCGCTCCACATCGAGTACGTATTGTGCATCAGGACAGCGGGTTCCCAGAGCTTCTATCACAGTCTCGATCTGCCCCGTCCGACCGATGACCAGCAGGAGCTGCCCCAGTTCCAGTTG
>JAGQQP010000611.1 GCA_020426085.1 Planctomycetaceae bacterium
CATCGACGGGCTCGCCATATTGAGTTTCATCGAGCTGGTCAGCGGTGAAGATCAACGCATCGCGAAGTTCTTCGGCTTCAAGGCGGCGGAGCGGCATGCGGGAGATCAGTCGATTTTCCGGGTCCGATTTCTGGTGGAGTGGAGTGACGGCTGAAGTCTGGCGGTAGGCCTGCGAGGTCATAATCAGTCGCTGCAGCTGTTTGATGCTCCAGCCCTCTTTCACAAACTGGACCGCCAGCCAGTCGAGCAGTTCCGGATGACTGGGAGGTGTCCCCAGGGCACCGAAGTTGTCGATACTCTCCACAATTCCAGTCCCAAAATGTTTGTTCCAGATGCGATTGACGAACACACGGGAGGTCAGCGGATGGTCGGGCTGTGTGAGCCAGCGGGCAAACGCAAGTCGCCTGCCGGTTTTCAAAGTGGTCTGCTGAACCGGTTCTATATGATACGGCGAAATGCCGTCGGCAATCGCAGAGGGAGGCCCGGGCTCTACGAGACGTGTTGGCTGATTTTCATCGCCGCGACGATAAATGTAAGTGGGGGACGGACGACCGCGATCCCAGAGGGCACGGATCATCGGCGGTGTTTTGAGGGAAGCCTTTAACTCTTTGAGCTGTTTCTCCAGTGATTTCTTCTGATCCTTCTCCAGCTTTTTATCTTTGAGCTGCTCTTCGATTTCGTTGATTTGCTTTTCCAATGGCGCATTATGCTCATCAATGGCGGCCTGTTCGTGTTGTGGTATCACCGTCATTAACCGACTGCGGGCCCGCTTCCACTGATTGCTGAAGGGTTGCGGCGTCATCCAGTCGTATTCGTCATACGCGCCTTTGAAGATCGCGACGACACGGTAATAGTCCCGCTGCGGAATGGGATCGTACTTGTGACTGTGACAGCGGGCGCAGTTCATCGTCAGGCCCAGTACGCCGCGCGAGAGGACATCGATTTCATCGGTGATGACTTCCATCCGGTCGGAAACCCGGTTCACAGGGTTGGCAGACGTGCCATCAGGGGCCATCCGCAGAAAACCGGTCGCCACCAGTTTCTCGATTGTTTCTGGAGTCGCGTTCTCAGGCTTGCCGTAATCGACCAGTTCATCGCCGGCCAGCTGTTCGGTGAGGAAGACGTCATAAGGTTTGTCTTCTCCAAAGGAACGAACAACATAGTCGCGATAACGCCAGGCATACTTGCGAATCAGATCGGCGCTGCGTTTTCCTTCTGAGTCGGCGTAACCCGCCAGATCGAGCCAGAACTGTCCCCACTTTTCTGCATAACGGGGGGACTCCAGCAATCGATCGATGAGCCTTTCATACGCCTGAGGTTTGTCATCCGCAAGGAAGGCCTGCACCTCTTCGGGAGTGGGGGGCAGGCCCGTCAGCACATAGGTCACACGACGAATGAGCGAGCGGCGGTCGGCCTCCGGAGCATAGGTAAGCTGTTTTGCTTCCAGCTGGCGAAGTAGAAATGCATCGATCGGATTTTTCACCAGGGACTGCTGCTGCACGGCTGGTGGTTCTGCCTGCTGAGGAGGCTGGAAGGACCAGAACTGGCGATCCTCTTTTGTGACCAGAGGATCCTGATCGTTGCTGAAATCCAGGGGTTCTTCGTTGACGACTTTAAGTCCCTGCGTGATCCAGTCTTTGACGGTTGCCAGTTCTTCGGCTGTCATCGGTTCAATACCGGCGCGACTGATTTCCGCTTTGGGCGGACAGGTTTTTTCTTCAATGTATTTGACCAGCAGACTCTCACCCGGCTTACCGGCGATGACAGCTGCTCCCGCTCCGCCCCCTTTCAGCATGTCAGCTTTCGTCCGCAGGTCGAGCCCCCCTTCCTGGTATTCGGGGCCGTGACACATCACACAGCGACGATAGAAAATCGGCAGGACATCATGCTGAGATAACTGTGCTTCCGCAGTCACTTGCGGATTCTCTTTGAACTTCATCCCCTGCTCGATCCATTTGTGGATCAGCTGCAGTTCTTTTTCCTCGAGCGGCTTGGAACCTTCGGGAGGCATCTGGCCATCGTGCAGGTATTCATACAGCAGACTCTCATCCGGTTTGCCTGACACCAGTCCGACTCCCGATTCGCCCCCTTTGAGCAACCCGGCAGGGGAGCTCAAATCGAATTCGGCTTTCCGGTTTTTCGTGTTGTGACATTCCAGGCAGCGGGCCTGAAATATGGGAAGAATGGTGTCTTCATACACAAGCGGGGAAGATGAAGCGGAGGGGCTCGTTTTTTCTGTAGCGTAAGATCGCTGTGACTCATGAAATGAGACCAGCAGACTACTTAATACCAGGTAAAAAAACGTACGCCGGGAAACGTCCATTGCTGTTGTTTCTCGCGATTGAGGAAGGAATATTCAGGAGGATGACAATCAGGTCTGATTGTCCGGTTACTCTTGCAGGTATTCATCCCGATCACGGAGAGCGGCCCGCATCCCGGAATATCACCATTATAACCAGTTTTGCAGTCAGAATGTCAAGAACTTAACCCCTGGTTTGGGAATTTGGAGACAGGTTATTGTTCACGTGACCTCATTGTTTTCCTGTGATGAAGAATCGATGCAATCACGGCTTCTACTGACAAATTTGTTGACTATCAAATTTCAGAGAATTAGGATTGAGATCAGTTGGTTGGAAAGGGAGACCTACGTTTTCATTTTTTTCAGGGAACCAGTTTGATGATCAGATCAAGACTTATGAAAGTCACTGTCAGTCTTCTGACGTTGATGCTGCTGCTGACAGGTGATCCGCTGCTGCAGGCGGGTGTGACCAAAGATGCGGCGAGCAAGTATCTCAAAGATGTGCAAAAAGGAAATCCCGATTTTAAATCGGTTGGTAAAATCACATTTGGACCCGGCGGATTGCTGGTGGTGGCGGACCCTGCGAAGGCAACAATTACTGTTATTGATACTCACGATGTCGGACCATTGAAGAAACTGGAACAGAAAGTTCCCAAGGTGGATGTGGCTGTCGCTTCCAGCCTGGGTGTCGAGCCTTCCCAGATTGACATTGCCGACATGGCTGTCAATTCGCAAAGCGGCAACGTGTATCTCTCCGTCAATCGCAAGACTGACGGACAGGCTGCCATTCTG
>JAGQQP010000612.1 GCA_020426085.1 Planctomycetaceae bacterium
ACTCTGCTCACCTACACGCGCTGCGTTGATTACCGGCCGCAACCATCATACCGCTTCTACCGGCGGAATTATGGAAATTGGTGTCGGCTTTCCAGGCTATAATACACTGGTCCGTAAGTCGTGTGGCACGATCGGGCAGATCCTGAAATATAACGGCTACAATACATCCTGGTTTGGTAAGAACCATAATGTTCCCGACTGGCATACTTCCCAGGCAGGCCCCTTCGATCTCTGGCCCGTCGGGCTCGGCTTTGAATACTTTTATGGTTTTGTCGGGGGAGATACCAGCCAGTGGTCACCTGCACTTGTTGAAAACACACGCCCCGTCGAACCGCCGGCGAATGATCCGAGTTATAACTTCGACGAAGACATGTCCAGCCGCGCCATCAACTGGCTCCGCATGCAGCAGGCAGTCGCCCCCAATAAACCGTTCTTCTGCTATTACGCGACCGGCACCGCTCACGCCCCGCACCATGCTCCCAAAGAATGGATCGATAAATTCAAAGGCCAGTTTGACCAGGGTTGGGACGAAGTCCGCAAAGAAACGCTCACACGTCAGAAAAAACTGGGGGTCGTACCGGAAGGAACCCGTCTGACCGAGCGTTCCAAAGGCATTCCCGCCTGGAATTCACTGGATGATCGCCAGAAAGAAGTGTATGCCCGCATGATGGAAGTCTATGCCGGCGCCCTCTCGCACGCCGACCATCAGTTCGGCAAACTGATTGATACGATTGATGAAATGGGAGAGCTCGATAACACACTGGTCATCTATATTCAAGGCGATAACGGAGCCAGCGCAGAAGGAAGTGCTCAGGGACTGCTGAACGAGATGACCTTCTTCAACAATCTTAAAGAGGATTTTGAAGAGGTCTACCGCCGCAAAGACGAACTGGGCAGCCCGACGACTTTCAATCACTATCCAATCGGCTGGGCGCATGCCATGGACTCACCTTTCCAATGGACCAAGCAGGTCGCTTCCCACTTTGGCGGAACACGCAACGGCATGGTCATGTCCTGGCCAAAGAGAATTAAAAACAAAGGCGTCATCTGCTCCCAGTTCCACCATGTCATTGATATTACACCGACTATTCTGGAAGCCACTGGTCTGCCAGCTCCGGATTCCATCAACGGTATTACCCAGGAGCCGATTCAGGGCATCAGCATGGCCTATACCTGGGACGATCCCAAAGCCCCATCGAAACGTACAACACAGTACTTTGAGATGTTGGCGAACCGTGCTATCTACGACAACGGCTGGGTCGCCTGCACCACTCCCACCACGCCCCCCTGGGTCAGCGTCGCTGATCCGGTAGACGTCATCGACGGCTACAAATGGGAACTCTACAACATCGCAGAGGACTTCTCTGAATCCATTAACCTCGCAAAACAATACCCGGATAAACTGAGCGAGCTCCAAAGACTATTCTACATCGAAGCGGTCAAAAATGATGTTCTGCCTCTGGATAACAGTAAGGCCGAACGACTCGATGTGAAAAATCGCCCGAGCCTGACCCGGGGCCGCGATACCTTTATCTATTATGATGGTATGACTCGTATCCCAGAAGGCTCTGCACCCGACTTCAAAAACAAATCCTTTGGTATCTCTGCCGTTGTCAATATTCCCAAAGAGGGAGCGGAAGGATTGCTGATGACACAGGGAGGCCGCTTTGCCGGCATCGGACTGTATGTTCTTGATAGTAAGCCAGTCTTCCATTACAACCTGTGTGGCGTTGAACACTATACTGTCGCATCCGAACAGAAACTCCCTGCCGGAAAACACGTGGTTACTCTCGACTTCAAATACGATGGTGGAGGCGTCGCTAAAGGAGGACAGGCAACTCTGTCTGTCGATGGAAAGACAGTCGCGTCAAAGAAGATTCCTCAGACGATAGGCTACAGAATGTCGCTTGATGAAACATTCGATATCGGTGAAGATACGGGAACCCCCATCTGTGAAGACTATAAAGTTCCCTTCAAGTTCACAGGGGATCTACAAAAAGTCACAATCAAAATCACGGAACATCCACTGACTGACGAACAACTGCAGAAGTACCGCGAAACTCAGTTTAAATCGGCACTGTCACAATAAGGAATCTCAGTAGAATACGACTCATGATTGTAACCGGTTTATTTTTAGATCTGAAATAAGAGAAGAACATCTTATGAAATTTGCCTGGCTGATTCTGCTGTTCATCCCTGCTGAACTCGTTTCCGCAGCGGACCCCCTCCCGTCCTGGAACCAGGGGCCAGCCAAAGATGCGATTATCAACTTCGTCAAATGCGCGACCAACGATGGCTGCCCGCTGTATGTTCCGCCTGAAGATCGAATCGCCGTCTTCGACAATGACGGCACACTCTGGTCAGAACAGCCGGCTTACTTTCAGTTGTTGTTTGCCCTGGATCGGGTCAAAGCGCTGGCAGATCAGCATCCGGAATGGAAAAATGAGCAGCCTTTCAAAGCCATTCTGGAAAACGATCTCAAAGCAGCAGCGGCAAGCGGGAAAGAAGGTCTACTCAAGATCATGGCAGTGACACACAGCGGGATGACCACCGACGAATTTGAGGAAACGGTTCGATCGTGGATCAATACCGCCCGCCATCCACAGAAAAAAGTTCCTTATACGCAACTGGTCTTTGAACCGATGCGGGAAGTCTTGAACTATCTCCGCGCGAACGGATTTAAAACCTATATTGTCTCAGGCGGCGGTATTGATTTCATGCGCGTCTGGGCAGAAGACGTCTATGGCATTCCCCCCGAGCAGATCATTGGCAGCAGCGTCAAAATGAAACTGGCAGATCGGGATGGTAAACCGGTACTCGAACGGCTGGCTGAGATCGATTTCATCGACGACAAGGAGGGAAAACCGGTCGGCATTTATCGCTTTATCGGGCGTGCACCAGTAATGGCGTTCGGGAACTCGGATGGAGACCTGCAAATGCTGCAATGGACTGATCGTAAACCCAATACCTTCAAAGCCCTCGTCCACCACACCGATGCAAAACGGGAGTATGCCTACGATCGCAAATCCCACTTCGGACAGCTCGACAAAGCCCTCGATCAGGCAGGAGAGAAAGGCTGGACCG
>JAGQQP010000613.1 GCA_020426085.1 Planctomycetaceae bacterium
CCGACCGTAGGGACCTTCTATGCCTCTCCCAGTCCTGACGATCCTCCGTTTGTCAGTGTAGGTTCTAAAGTGGGTTCTGATACCATTGTCTGTATCGTCGAAGCGATGAAAGTATTCAATCAGATTCCCGCTGAGATGAATGGCACGATTACGGAGATTCTGGTCAAAGATGGCGAAGCGGTCGAATTCGGCCAGCCTCTGTTCCGAATCTCTCAAGGCTGAAGCCTGCTATCGTAGAAAGTTCGCTATCAGGCAGGTCATGCCGTTGCGTTCAGAAACTCAGATGTAGTGTCCTTATTACCAAGTCAAAACACATGTTTCAAAGAATACTGGTTGCAAACCGAGGTGAGATCGCACTGCGAGTGATTCGTGCCTGTCGTGAAATGGGAATCGAAACTGTTGCGGTTTTCAGTGAAGCAGATCGGGGCGCACATTATCTCTCGCTGGCTGACGAGGCCATCTGCATTGGACCGCCGGCTGCGACCGACAGCTACCTGATGATCAATCGAATTATCAGTGCCGCTGAAATCGGTAACGTGCAGGCCATTCACCCCGGTTACGGGTTCCTGGCGGAAAATGCCCACTTCGCGGAAGTCTGCCGGAGCTGTAATATTGAATTCATCGGCCCGCCTCACGAAGCGATGGCCCAGCTCGGTGATAAGGTCTCTGCCCGGGAAATCGCCAAGGCGGCTAACGTGCAGGTTTCACCGGGAACTGAAGGTCTGGTGACCGACGAAGCAGAAGCACTGCGTGTGGCCCAGGAAATCGGTTACCCTGTGCTGATCAAAGCGACAGCCGGTGGTGGTGGTAAGGGGATGCGTGTGGCCCGCAATGACATTTCGCTGAAAGCGGGTCTCAAAGCAGCTGCTGCAGAAGCGGAAGCAGCTTTCAAAAACTCCGGCGTCTACATTGAAAAATATATTGAAAATCCGCGGCACGTCGAAGTGCAGATCATGGCTGACAATCACGGCAATGTGATTCACTTGTGGGAGCGTGACTGCAGTCTGCAGCGTCGTCACCAGAAGCTGGTCGAAGAGAGCCCGGCTCCCAACCTGCCTCAGTCGGTTCGTGAAGACATTTGTAAAGCCGCCTGTCGACTCGTTTCCACAGCCGGTTACACCAACGCGGGTACCGTCGAGTTTCTTGTCGGACCTGACAATGAGTTTTACTTCATCGAAGTCAATGCCCGTATCCAGGTCGAACACCCGGTCAGCGAACTGGTAACCGGCATCGATCTGATCAAACAGCAGATCCGTGTTGCTGCCGGCGAAAAACTGGAACTGAAACAGAAAAATGTCCCCTGCCAGGGCTCTGCGATCGAACTCCGTATCAATGCGGAAGATCCCGAAAATGATTTTCGCGGATCACCAGGTAAAATCACAAAGTTGCGGGTTCCCGCCGGTCCTGGAGTCCGGTTTGACTCGCATATTTATGAGGGGTACACCGTGGGCCCTTATTACGATTCTCTGATTGGCAAGCTCATTGTCCACCGACCGACGCGTGAAGAGTCGCTGGCCTGCATGAGACGCTGTCTGGATGAGTTCGTGATCGAAGGGATCAAGACCACCATTCCCCTGGCGAAGAAGATCTTTAATCACTCGGCGTTCATTGAAGGTAAGGTCGATACCACGTTTATCGAACGAACCTGGTAAATCGTTCCCGGAGATTAGTACGACAGACATTCGGTCGTTTTGTATTGTAGCAGACCTGCGGGCATTCACTTCGCTCATCCGCCAGGGGTCCTGTGTCGGCAAAACGCTCCGGTTTCGGAAGCGAAGTTTCGCTCACTTCCTATTGTAAGCTGGTCATATTTTGAGTCTCTCAAGCAAAGTCAGAGACGTTACTTTTTTGAAAACAGGTACAGGTAGAATAATGAGAGTTGGTATTTTAACGGGTGGTGGAGATTGTCCTGGTTTGAATCCGGTGATTCGAGGCGCCGTACGCGTCATCTGTAATGCGGGCGGCGAAGTGTATGGTCTGCTGGAAGGCTGGCGTGGTGCGATTGAAGGTAACTACATTGAACTGACTTCTGAAAATACAGACGACATCATCTTCAAAGGGGGGACCATCCTGGGGTCATCCCGTACCAACCCTTACAAGAATGAAACTGAAGATGTTCCCAAGGTTCTGGCAACACTGGAAAGACTGGGCCTGGACTGTCTGATCGCCATCGGCGGTGACGACACACTGGGCGTGGCCAACAAACTCTGGAGCGATCATAAAGCACCTGTGATCGGCTGTCCTAAAACCATTGATAACGACCTGAGTTCCACGGATGTGACCTTCGGTTTCGATACTTCGATTAACATCGTGATGGAAGCCGTTGACCGTCTGCGGACTACTGCCGAATCACATCGTCGTATTATGGTTGTCGAAACCATGGGACGTCACGCAGGCTGGATCGCGTTGTTCTCCGGTCTGGCAACCGCCGCCGATTACACCTTGGTCCCCGAGATTCCCATCGAAATGGATCGCATGATCGAAGTGCTGAAGAAGCGTCGTGCGAACGGCAAACTGTACGGCATTGTGATTGTCAGTGAAGGCGCTCAGTTCAGTGAAGAAGAAGGCGTAACGACTCAGGACGGCGAAGTCGATGATTTCGGTCACGTCAAACTGGGCGGAATCGGCGAAACCGTTGCGAAAATGATTGAAGACCGCACCGGTTTCGAAACACGACACGTTACCCTGGGACACCTCCAGCGTGGCGGTTCACCGAGTGCTGCTGACCGCGTACTGGGAACACGTTGTGGTGTGCACGCCGGCTGGCTCGCTCTGAAGCATCACTTCGGTTACATGGTCGCACTGCGGGGAACACAGATCGTTCCCGTCGCGTTGGCAGATGCTGTCGGCGAAATGCGAGCACTCGAAAAGAACTTCCTCGATGAAGCAGAAGTCTTCCTGCAATAAACGGGAACACCTCCATTGAGAGCAAGAGACCAGGCGCTGGCAACAGCGCCTTTTTTTATGCGCTGATCGCAGTGATCAGCAGATGAGCGACGTACTCATACAGAAAGTACATCCTAAATCGGGTGGCCCCGGATGTAATCCGGGGTTGTCGCAGACAATGGGAAACTGACAGTA
>JAGQQP010000614.1 GCA_020426085.1 Planctomycetaceae bacterium
CCAAATGGTCCTGGAGAGGCTACAGTAAAACTGAACACAGTCTAGCAGGTATCTTTCCCGCTAACAAATCCGCCCTTGAATTCGATCGGATTGTAGACAAATGTCAGAATCAAGTCCGTTTTCTTCAGGAAGACTGATTGGTAAACTGTATTAAGTATTTGGTGTCTGCAACATGAAAATTGAAAGTTCGAGTTGATGCGAAAATTAATCCAAACTGCTGCTCTGTTTTTTTTATCACTTGGCTCTGTATTCAGTCTTCCTGCCGCTGATCCTGGTGCCATTACATTACAGGAGCCCTGGAAATCACAATATACGAAAGAGAATGCCACAGGCTCTCATGTCCTGGGGGTGTGGACCTTTGATGGTGCCAATCCGGGGACCGATCTTTCAGGAAATGGTAATACGGCATCATTCAATGGAGCGGAGATTGAACCACAGGGAAAATTTGGCGCAGCCATGCGTTCTTTTCCGGGATTTCCGGTGGAAGATAAACGGCACTGGGCCGCCGTCAAGGATTCTCCTGAACTTTCACCCCGCGGCGCATTTACCCTGGAGATGTGGATCAAACCTGAGGCTGATATTGAAAAAGCAAGTACTGCGTTTTTGCTTGATAAAAAATATGTCAGCCACACTGATTATCAATTGATGTTCAACCCGGCAGGACGCACCGGGACTCGAACGTTAAGAGCTGTACTAGGCTTCGGCGACTTTTCTGAAACCTGGTATTCCGACCCTCTCCAGCTGGATCCTGAAACCTGGTATCACATCGTGTTTATGTACAATGGCGCCGGTCGAGGCCGATTTCTTGTCAATGGATTACCCTATGGTGAGAAAACGGTTGCCGGTGTGGGAGCGGTCACTCCCGGGACGAGACCGTTGACAATCGGGGATCGCAACGGAAGTAACTATGGTGGTTTTCCGGGGCTGATCGATCAGGTGCGGATCAGCAGTGGTGAACTGGAATTTCGTCCGGTCCGCTTTGATCGTCTTACACAGCGATCCTGCTATATCCGTATGGAGCAGAATCCATCACTCTCCTTTCAGGTTACAAATCTGCAGCCGGAACTGCTCTCAGAACCCACGGTTACCTGGTTACTGAATGGCGATGTGCAGGGAACTTCTACGCTGAAGAATCTGGAGTCGGGAAAACCACAACAGGTTCTGTTTCCTTTAAATTCGGCTTTACGTCCGGATCAATATACGTTGACGGCTCGATTGAATACAGCAGGTCCGTCACAGACGACTGCGGAAGCAGTCTTTCCAATTCAGATCGTGGGGCGGAAATTACCCGACCAGTTTCCCGTTATCATGTGGGGCGCCGGTGTTCACGAAGTGGATCGCTTGAAGAAAATCGGATTCACGCATGCCGTCGGAACCAGGGTCAACTACGCGAAAGTACGGGAGGCAGGGAAACCGACACTGGCAGACTCCGAAGAAAATGTCGCCGAGATGCGGGCAGGACTGGATAAGGGACTGGCCAATGGTATTTCCTTTTATGCATCGCTGTCTCCCGGTTCTTATCTGAGGTCACAGGAGAAACTTCAGCGTGTGAACCGGGATGGAACGACGCATTCTTCACGTGAAGACATCTGTCCGCTGATTCCTGAGATTAAAGAGTTCACCTATAACATGGGAGCTTCATTAGCACAGACCTATCAGGATTATCCGGCCCTGGATTCTGCTTTGCTGCACACCGAGGTCCGCGGACATTCACGTCCCTGTTTTCATCAGCATGATCGCGATGCATTTAAGAAGTTTGCGGGAATTGAAATTCCCGCTGAAGCTGGTCCGCCTCGGGGTGTTGACTATAAGAAACTGAAAAACTTTCCCTCTGATCGCGTTGTCCCTGATAATGATCCGCTTTATGTCTATTACAAGTGGCACTGGAAAACCGGTGATGGCTGGAACGATTTAAACAGCGACCTGGAGCAGGGACTCAATTCGACTTCCAAAAAATTCTGGACCTGGTACGACCCGGCGATGCGCGTGGCGAGTGTATTTGGCTCTGGTGGAAATGTGGATGTGCTGTCGCATTGGACTTACAGTTATCCCGATCCCATTCGCATCAATGTCGTTGGTGATGAATTGTTTGCGATGGCCCGTGGCTCTCAAAAACATCAGGATGTGATGAATATGACCCAGATTATCTGGTACCGATCGCAGACTGCACCAATCCCAAAGAAACCGGGGGACGGTCCGGAGAATCGGGCGCACTGGGAAGAAGAACAACCTGATGCCGCTTTCATTACGATTTCTCCCATGCATTTAAGGGAAGCATTCTGGGCGAAGATTTCGCGCCCGATCAAGGGCATTATGTATCATGGCTGGCAGTCACTGGTACCAACTGATGGAGCAGGGGGGTATCGATATACCAATCCGCAAACTCAACACGAACTGACGCGATTGATTCACGAGGTTATCAAACCTCTGGGACCGGCTCTGAAAACGATGCCGGACGCAACGAATGATATTGCCTTCTATGAAAGTTTTGCCTCTCAGGTATTTGCCCGGCGCGGGACTTATGGCTGGAACGGTTACTGGCTGGGGGATGCTCACCAGATGTTGCAGTGGGCAGGCTTGCAGACAGATGTCGTGTTTGATGAAACAATCAGTCAGACAGGCCTGGATCAGTACAAGGTGCTGGTCATGATGGACTGTGATGTGATTACCGAATCAATCCTGCAGACGATCAAAGCCTTCCAGCAGCGGGGCGGGACCGTGATTGCCGACGAGCGGGTTTCATCTGCAGTGAAACCCGATATTGTGATTACCTCTTACACGCGGACCGGCAAAGCGGATGTTGATAAACAGGAACTGCAGAAAAAGTCGGCAGAGCTGCGTCAGGCACTCTCTGGTAAATATACCCGCTACGTAGATTCCTCAAATCCGAATGTGGTTCCTTATTACCGCCGCGGCCCGCATGCCGACTATCTATTTGTGGTGAATGACAATCGAGAGTTCGGCGATTATGTCGGCCATCATGGCCGTGTCATGGAGAACAGTCTTCCTGCAGAATCAACTTTGTCAGTGAATCGGCAGGCTGGCTATTACTATGATCTG
>JAGQQP010000615.1 GCA_020426085.1 Planctomycetaceae bacterium
AGAAAACGCCCCGATGAATGTTCATCGGGGCGCTCCTTAGGGACTTCTAGTGCCATGCTACGTCAGAATCTGATCGATGACGTGTGCTTCTTCGACACCCGTGAGTCTGGTATCCAAACCCTGGAATTCGACACTGAATTGATGGTGATTGATTCCCAGCAAATGCAGCATTGTCGCATGCAGATCACGAACGTGTACAATGTTCTCTACTGAATTATAGCCCAGTTCATCAGTTTCGCCATAGGTAATTCCACCTTTTATTCCTCCTCCGGCCATCCACATGGAAAAACCTTTAATATGGTGGTCGCGACCTGCCCCTCCCTTACCCTGGAACATGGGGGTTCTGCCGAATTCCCCTCCCCAGATCACAAGGGTCTCATCGAGCATCCCCCGTTGTTTGAGATCATTAATGAGCGCCCAGGTTGGTTTATCGGTTAAACCGCAGCAGGTATTCATATAGCGCACCAGGTCTCCATGATGGTCCCAGCCGCGATGATAGAGGTGAATGAATCGGGATCCTCTCTCTGCCAGCCGCCGTGCCAGCAGGCAGTTATTGGCATAGCTGCCTGAACCCGGTTCCGCACCATACATTTCCAGTGTCTGTCTGGTTTCGCCGGAAAGATCCATCAGTTCGGGAACCGAGGCCTGCATCTTGAAAGCCATTTCGTAGGCAGCGATGCGGGTTTCAATCTCCGGATTGGCGACGCGTTCGTTGCGATAGCGATCCAGCTTCTGGATCGTTTCGATTAACTGTTTCTGCTGGGAGCTGCTGATGCCTTCCGGGTTCTTGAGGTAATTAACCGGATCGCCAGTCGAGTTAAACTGGACGCCCTGATAACGACTGGGAAGGAACCCCGTGCCCCACTGCCGCGATGCAATCGGTTGTGGATTCCGCCCACCGACACTGGTGAGTACCACAAAACCAGGCAGCTCTTCCGTTTCACTTCCGAGCCCATATGTAATCCAGGAACCCATCGACGGTCGGCCGCTGATGGCTGTACCTGTATTGAGAAAGGTATGGGCAGGGTCATGATTGATCTGCTCGGTTACCATCGAACGGATAATGCAGATATCGTCGGCGATCTTCGCCGTCCAGGGAAGGAAGTCACTGATCTCCTGGCCGTTGCGTCCATACTTACGAAATTTGGTGAGCGGGCCCTGACATTTGAGTTCTTTCCCCTGCAGCTGCGCGATGGGCTGACCTTTGGTAAAACTTTCAGGGAATGGTTTTCCATCCATTTCTGCCAGCTTGGGTTTATAGTCGAAGGTCTCCAGATGTGTGGGGCCGCCGGCCATACAAAGAAATATAACCCGCTTTGCTTTGGGAGCGAAATGCGGTAAACCCGGGAGACCACCATTCGTGGATTGCTTTTTTGCCGCTGACAGATTCTCTCCGGACAACAGGCTTCCCAGTGCCGCGGCTCCCAGACCGACGCCGGTATTATTCAGGAATGTACGACGATTCAAACCGGTTTGAAATTGATTCCAGTTCTGCATGTTCTCAGTTCCTCGTCACCACTTCATTCAGATTCAACAGTGCCCGCGCGATTTCAGTCCAGGCCGCCAGTTCAATCGCATCCAGATGTGAATTTGTTTTTGCCAGTCCGGTATGAGTCAATAAATCCGCTGTCTTGGGTTTCGTAGAAAATGCAGTCCGATTGGAATTCAATAAAGCCTGTAGAACTTCCAGCTCCATTTTCTCTGGTTGGCGAGAGGTTGCTTTTGTGAAGGCATACCGAATTTTTGCAGGGTCTGATTTTCCGCCATTCTCGACAATGTCTTCCGCGAATTTTCGAGACGCTTCGACAAAAGTCGGATCGTTGAGAAGTGTGATTGCAGCAATCGGCGTATTGGAACGGGGACGTTGAGCCGTACATTCTTCACGACTGGGTGCATCAAATGCTTTGAGCATCGGATGCAGAAATTGCCGTTGCCAATGCACATACAGTCCGCGTCTCCACTGACGTTCGTCGGTGTCTGCTACATATTTTCGTTTGGGGAAATTCAAGTGCCGATAATAGCCTGCTGGCTGGTAAGGCTTTACGCTGGGACCACCAATTTCCTTCACCAGCAAGCCGCTCACAGCGAGTGCATTATCGCGTATCATTTCCGCGGGGAGTCGAAATCGTGCCTGACGATTCAGCCAGTGGTTAAACGGGTCAGCAGTTCGCTGTTCGTCTGATTCTATTGATGACTGTCGATACGCACGGCTCATGACGATGAACCTGACCATCTTCTTGACGTCCCATTGATCATCGAGGAATTTGATCGCCAGTTGATCGAGCAGTTCGGGAGAATGAGGGGGGCCACCCTGTCCGCCAAAATCATCCAGGACAGGTGCAATACCGCGACCAAAAAAGAGATACCAGAAGCGGTTTGCCATCACACGGGCCATGAGCGGCCCGTAGCCTTGTTCGGCGGAGAGCCAGTCAGCCAGGTCCAGACGAGTCGGTCGGTCGTGTTCGCTGCTTACGGTTCCCAGAAATTCGGGGATCGCAGGTTGTACGACAGGGCCTGTTTCATCCAGCCAGTTGCCGCGCGGGAGAATACGAATTTCCCGGGGCTTGATCGAGACCGTGATCATCGTTTTTATTGCACTGCGGTCAATCGTCTCTCGCGATTTTTTCAGCTTCGCCAGTTCCTGTTTGAGCTTTTGCTGATCCTGTTTCTCTGCTGCGGATTTCAATTCCGCTTCTTTTGTTCTGATACTTGTTTCGAGTTGAGCAATCTGCTCTTTTTCCTGGTCGGAATAGAGAAAAATTTCCGGTTCACGGATCGTGGGAATGCGGTCTGCACCCCGTCTTAAGTGCTGGTCTTCATCGATATCGGCAAAGAATGCGACCATCGAATAAAAGTCTTTGATCGTATAGGGATCGTACTTGTGATCGTGGCACTGACAACAACCCATGGTGGCACCCATGAACACACCGGAAAAATTGCGAATCCGGTCGGCGGCGTAGATCGCCAGATATTCCTTACGCTGGACGCCCCCTTCATGTGAAGTCTGTAATACGCGGTTGTACCCGGTCGCTATTTTCTGCTGCAGGGATGGTTCCGGT
>JAGQQP010000616.1 GCA_020426085.1 Planctomycetaceae bacterium
ATCAGCAGACCGTTTGACTTCCACACTGACACCATAACCCCGTGTTTCCAGCACCCGGGTCCGGACAGATAACCCTGAATCAAACTCGCAGTTGACAGAGAGCTTTCCCTTGAGCGGAGGAGAAATCCCGAGATGCACGACCCGGGTTTTCTGCTGAGGTTCAAACTGCACCAGAATTCCGCCTTCGATGAATTCAAATCCAGCTTCATCAGAATTGCGATTCATCCACTGTGAGCAACCGGCGTGTTCCTGATCTTCAGAAAGCGATTCCAGATCAGACTGGTTTTCCGCCAATAAAGCCTCAAATCGCTTTTCGCGGTCTGCATCGATCTCAGCTTGATCAGAAGTACCGGGATCAGCAGTAGACGAAGACTCTACAGATAATGTTTCAGACAACTCCTGTTCGCGACCGTTAATCTGTTCCTCTTCTGCACGCTCAACCGCTTCCCGGTCAAGCCATTCCAGTACTCCGGCAAACGCCATGAAATAAGTCAGACAGAAAAACAGGATGCCGATCAGATTGAGACCATTTTCCGGTAAGACCGCCAGCATAGCGGCCAGCACTGGTAAGACCAGCGCCAGTGTGAGGCCGCTCTTTTGACTGCTTGTGAGCTTGAGCATGCGGAATTGACGCAGTAACAACAGATTTCCTGCGACAAGACAGGACATCAGACTGCCTACGGTCAGCGTGGGGAGATAAGTGTCTTCCACCTGGATCGAACCGACGGCGCGTAAGAGCAACAGACCTCCCCCGCCGGCAATGATCACGCCCGTAAAAAACAGAGGGGAAAGCCCTCTCATCAGAGACAGCTTTCCCCGTGTCGATTCACTTTCCAGGCAATAAAGATTCTGCTTGGAGTGTTTCATATTGAGCATCTTCCCTTCTGCTCTGCCAAAATCCGAGTCATCGGGATTGCTCAGGACATGGCAAATTGTGTCTCGGGTACTTCGTTCCCCAATCCGGCAGCGTCTCTTAACTCGGCTGCTTTGTCGGTTGCTTCCCAGGTGAAATCAGGATCGTTCCGACCAAAGTGACCGCCCCAGGTTGTCTTTCTGAAGACAGGGCGACGCAGCTGCAGATGGTTAATAATTCCCTGTGGGCTCAGAGGGAAGATTTCTGCAACCAGTTCGGAAATCTTCTCTTCCGGAATCACAGATGTCCCTTTGGTATCCACGTAAATACTGGTCGGTTCCACAACACCAATCGCGTAGGAAAGCTGAACTTCGCACTCGGCAGCCAGCCCGGCAGCGACAATATTCTTGGCAATATACCGTGCCATGTAAGCAGCAGAACGGTCTACCTTGGTAGAGTCTTTCCCGCTGAATGCACCGCCACCATGACGTCCCCAGCCGCCGTAGGTATCGACGATAATTTTACGTCCGGTCAGTCCGGTATCACCGTGAGGACCACCAATGACGAAGCGGCCTGTAGGATTGATGTGGTACTTTGTTTTGTCACTCAAGAAGTCGGCGGGAATCACTTCCTTGATGACTTTTTCAATTACAAAACTATGAATTTCTTCCTGAGACACATCTTCTGTGTGCTGGGTGGAAACAACCACAGCCGAAACACTAACAGGTTTTCCGTCTTCATAATCAACGGTGACCTGGCTTTTGCTGTCAGGCAGTAACCAGTTCACTTCGCCATTCTGGCGAATCTCTGTGAGCTTATTCAAAATGCGGTGCGAGAGTGCAATCGGAACCGGCATGTATTCTTCAGTCTGATTGCAGGCATAACCAAACATCAGACCCTGGTCTCCAGCACCTTCTGCATCAACGCCCTGGGCAATATCTGCACTCTGCTGATGCAGTTTTACCAGAACTTCGCAGGTGTCGGCATTAAAACCAATGTCGTTACTGGTGTAACCAATATCGCGGATGACGTCGCGTGCAACTTTTTCATAATCAACATTGGCACTACTTGTAATTTCACCAGCCAGTACGACAAAGTCCGTGGTACACAGTGTTTCACAAGCAACACGTGAATAAGGATCTTGAGCAAGCAATGCATCCAGAATTCCATCGGAGACTTGATCAGAGACCTTATCCGGATGACCCATACTGACGGATTCACTTGTGAACGAAAAATTAGCCATGCGTTACTCCACCTAAATACTTTGCCATGATGAGCAAACCCGGATCCGGGTATCTACCAGGAACCTGATCCATTACCTCAAATTATGAAACGATCTGTCTGCAAGGACACATCTACACTCAATGTGCGTTTCATAATAAATATGATTCTGCCTAATTGTAGAAATCCAGAGTAAACTCAACAAGAGTTTCTCTCGCTCTGCTTTCTGTTTTAGAAAATGTTTCTGGTCATTCTACAGCAGAAAAAGTCTTCTCAGACAGAGAAAAACGGCTTGAATCAGGCAGCCTTACCTTGCCAGTCTGTCTCTGACTGTTCAATTAAGGGTAAGATCAGCGCCAAAGTTCGTTTTGTCGCTCCGCGTTGATCTAAAACAAAGTGTTGCGCACGTGCCCCCTGCGCTTCAGCCAGCTGCGGATCTCTCAGCCATTCAAGCAGTGTCTCATGAAATTCTGCCTGATCCTTAACAATCGTCGCCGCCTGATGTTGCAGCAGGGCATCAACCACATCCTTGAAATTCCACGTATTCGGCCCCAGCATCAGGGCTGTCCCATAACCGGCCGGTTCGATCATATTTTGTCCACCACGTTTTGTCAGACTTCCGCCGACAAAGGCGATATCAGCCAGTCCCCAGCAGGATTTCAATTCTCCCAGGGTGTCGAGCAGACCGATCGCAGGGGTTTGGTTCTTCGTAAACGGCAAGACTGCTCCTGCTTCTCCCGACTCCTGTTCGCTGCGCCGGATCAGCGGGAGCCCCATTCGCTGCACCAGATCGGCAACTTCCTCAAACCGCTCCTGGTGACGTGGCACCAGAATCAGACGCAGCCGGGGAAACCGCTGCCTGGCCGACTGGTAAACCTCTAACGCAATCTCCTCTTCCGGTGACTGCGTGCTGCCGGCGATCAGAACGGTTTCATCTGAGTTCAACCGAAATAGACCCCGTAATTCAGC
>JAGQQP010000617.1 GCA_020426085.1 Planctomycetaceae bacterium
CTGGTGGAAGCGATTGCAGAAGATCCATTGCTGGCAGATACCAAACTGATTGCGGAAGCCTGGGATGCTGCCGGTGCGTATCAGGTCGGTTCGTTTTCGCACATCCGCTGGGCGGAGTGGAATGGCCGTTACCGGGATGATATCCGTCGATTCTGGCGAGGCGATGTGCCTACGCTGGGTGATTATGCCACACGAATTGCAGGCTCAAGCGACCTCTATCAGAAGACGGGGCGCGAACCATTTCATGGCGTTAACTTTATTACAGCACATGATGGCTTCACTCTGAATGACCTGGTGAGCTACGAACACAAGCACAATTATGCCAACCGCGAAGATAACCAGGATGGCGAAAACAATAACATCAGCATGAATTTCGGCGTGGAAGGTCCTACTGATGATCCCGCGATCATCGGAATGCGTGAACGTCAGATAAAGAACATGCTGGCAACACTCTTTTTGAGCCAGGGTGTGCCGATGCTGCTTTCCGGCGATGAATGTCGCCGCACCCAGCGTGGGAATAACAATACCTACTGTCAGGATAACGCCATTTCATGGTTTGACTGGTCGCTGGTCAATAAACACAAAGGCCTGTATCGGTTCTGTAAGGAACTGATTCATTTCCGCCTCTGTGAGCCAACGCTGAGACAGCGGAATTTCCTTACCGGTCATTCGGACGGTGTTGAGAAACTGCCTGATATCAGCTGGTATAACGTCATGGGGCAGTCCGTCGACTGGCGTTATGATAAACATTGCCTGTTGTGCATTCTGGGCGCAAGGCATTCCTCACGACGAGTGCGCGATGGTTCTGATCTGATGATTCTGGTGAATTCCTCACCCGATCCGCAGGCATTTGAATTGCCAGTGGGCATCAAACCGAAGGAGTGGAATCTGACGATCGACACCGCCGCCCGTTCTCCGCTGGATATTTTCCCCAAACGGGATGGGGCAACGTTGTATCCGCGTGTCGCAGTACTGCCGCCGCGCTCACTGCGTTGTTTTGTACGTCGAGGCGGTCGTAAATAAACAGTTGATACTCAGATCAACTGCATGATCACGATCACGATTCCCAGGGGAATGCACCAGTATGCGAAGTAGTGCAGCTTCCCTTTTTCCAGCCAGCGTACGAGCAGCCAGAGTGCGATGACTCCCACGACGGCTGCGATCAGTGCGCCGCTGAGTAACAGGCTGAGTGGTGTGCTGAGATGCTGGTTCGAAATGATTTCCGCTGTTTCCAGAATGGTGGCACCGGAAATCGCCGGGATGGCAAGCAGAAACGAGAAGGTGGCAGCGGACTGCCTCGACATCCCTGTGAGCAGTCCGGCTACGATCGTACTTCCACTCCTTGAGATTCCCGGCAGAATCGCGACAGCCTGTGCCAGTCCGATCAGAATTGCCTGCTTGTAGGTGATCTTCGTGTAACTCTGATCGTGATGTGGGATGCGAGGAATCAACAGCAGGATCAGGCCCGTTACAGGCAGCATGCAGCCAGCCAGCAGGGAGCTTTCCAGGAAGGACTCTGCAAATTTTTTCGCAGTCAGCCCGATGACGACAACAGGCAGTGTTCCTACAATCAGCAGAGGAATGACGCGCAGATCCTGGCTTAAAAGCCGGAAGATTGTTTTGTGATAAAAGATCAGAATTGAGAGCAACGTTCCCGCATGCAGTACGATGTTAACATCGGTCTGGTCCGCCTGGATATCCATCAGGCTTTCCACAATCACCAGGTGCCCGGAAGAGCTGATGGGCAGGAACTCGCTGATTCCCTGAATGATGGACAGCAGTATCATTTTTAACCAGGTCATGGTGGGGCTTTTCAGGGTTAAAGAGAAGCAATTGACGTCAACCAGTACGGATACTGATCGGCGTTTGTGGATCTAGAGGAATTTGCGAGTCACAAAGCTTCGATGTTTGAAGTGTTGTAAGTGCTTATCCAGATAAGGAATACGAGTTCTGGATGATCTTCTGACTAAATGAAAATCATTAGATTCTATAGCAGAGACTCTATAACGAGGAATTGGAATCTTGTCAATTTGAGTCGAGTTTAACGGTTGAACGGGTTAGCTTGAGTCGCTATGGTAATTGCCTATTGTTAATGAGGTTTCGAAATGTCTTTAATTGTAATGGAACACAATGAATACACTCATCCCAGCAACATTGGTGTTATCTCTTTCCTTAGCACCAGCTCAGTCAGTGGAAGTGCCTGCGTTGCCTGAAAACGTTGTTCAGCTTTTCAAAATGGAAGAAGATGTCTCTAATCATCAGCTGTTACTGTTCACAGCAAGCTGGTGTCCTGCCTGCGTGCAGATGAAGAACAACGAATTTCCCGCACTGCGAAAACAGAACTGGGAAATCAGTGAATCAAAATCAAGTCACATTCGAATCATCGACGTCGATCAGCACGCAGATCTGACGGATAAGTATAACGTGCAGTCTCTGCCAACGCTGATCCTGATTGTCGATGGCAAAGAAGTCAGTCGATCCGGTTCCTTGAGTGCTTACAGCATTGCCGAGATGTTTTACAATCGCAAATAGCTTTCAGGCTTCTCTGATTGAAGAGTGACCTGGTGCATCGGAAATGGACACAGGTCAGTGGGTTGCTTGAGGGCCTGTGTGCTTTACCGGTTCGTTCACTTTCCAGGATCCCAGTATTCTGGAAGTGGCGATTTCCGAACGGAGCTGATGCACCTCACCCCTCATGCGTTCTAAAGAGTGCTGTTGAGAGTAGATCTGGCGGCACTCGCGTTCCAGGTGCGGGAACAGACCATGTGAAAGTCTGGTCTGGGCCATGTGGTCTGCCAGTTGGTTGATCTCCTGTTCCAGCCCCCGTTTCAGTTTGCGGGTAAACATCATGACCAGGAATCCGGTCCAGATCAGGAAGATGACTCCCGCAGTGACGTAAAAGTCAATTGCCAGGATATTCGATTCATCCAGGAACGAGTCGTAGAAAAAGTTTTTCCCAATGCGGACCAGCGCATAGACGACCAGGGCCAGAAACGGGGTTTCGTACACACAGCGTGTAAACCAGCC
>JAGQQP010000618.1 GCA_020426085.1 Planctomycetaceae bacterium
GTTGTTTATCGACTCTCAGATTCAGATAACGAATCTTGAAATCAGGGTCTTCTGCAATCACCGAAATGGGGACGATGCCGTTGGCGGGCATCTTCAGATCAGATTTTGGTGTCAGTAGGCTGATTTCGGGAGACTGATCCGGACGAATCATCAAGGGATAGACGGTCGGCGACAGCGTTGTCTGCCCTGCTTCGTTTCGGCATTTGATCTGGTAGAATTTGGGGAAGGAACCATCCGCACGCAGTTTCAGTTTCCACGAAGCTGTAATGGAATTCTTGTTGATCTTTTTCTCGGTTTTGAATTCTTCCAGCAATGAACTGGAATCTTCTTCGTCCGAAAAGAGTACTTCAAATGAAGTGATCGGCATGTTCGTCGTCGCATCGACGGTGATTTTTGTTCCTTCCCAGGCATCGATGGCTCCGCCCGGCTGTTCGACCGCTGCCAGTTCCATATATTGTGGATATTCATAGCGAATGGAGTGAACGGTTGCAGAAGGTGGCTGGATTACATTAACCCGAAACTCTTCCGATGTCGCGTCTCCCGCCTGGATATGGTAGGTTAATTCCTGGCGAATTCCCCGTCCATTGATCCCGACAATCATGCCCTGATAGCGTTTCTGGGTCTCATCCATGGCTCGAAGTTTGACAGGCTCGTCTACACGGCCTTCGTCGCTGGATGTGTAAAAGAGTGTTACGGTTTCCGGTACTTCTCCCCGCAGGTCCACGATGACTTCCAGCTGACTTCCTGACAGGACTTCTGTGTTTCCGGGGGTTACGGAGTTGATTTGGGTCTGTGTGGCGAACTCTCGTTGAGGAGAAAATGAAATGGCGGCTGAAATGGATGGCCAGATTTCTTTGGGCGAGAAGAGTGCATAAAAACATAACAACGCCACAACGAACAACAGGATATAGGAGAGACGCATGAGCGGACGACGGTCGACGGCCTGCTCTGTATCGGTTTGAGAAAGCGTCAGTGCCGCCCGTTTTTCCAGTGAGTTGATGATTTCGGGATTCACGGCACGATTGGAGTTTTTCAGATCAATCAGGTTGAGCAGCGAGCCTTCCATTTCTGCTGACGTCTGCTCAAGGGCATGTGCGGAATAGAGGTGTGTCACCTTTTTGAAATAGGGTAAGATCAGCTTCCAGACTGCCCAGCCCAGGCAGGCAATAAAAACGCCCGCCAGCATCAACAGACGCGAGGTGTGACCGAAGCCCCCCTTGATGATCCAGTGATCGAACAGGACAAATACCAGCAGGTAACCCAGAAAGATGGCGGTGATTCCGACTGCGGTTGTCAGCAGATCATTGGCTTTGATATTCGATCCGGTCTTCGAGACCTGATAATCGACATATTCATCAAACTTGGCGTACTGGCCTGATCGCTGTTCGGTCGTCTGCTTCGGATTGGATGCCGTTGACATGGAAAGCCTGTGCCTGAATCAGATTAGAAATAGAAAGGTTTCACTTATACCTATTATAGAATGATCGACGTCCGTGATGGTATGAATGTTCCTGAATTTTCAGGGAGATTCTATTTTCCCCGAATTTCCCTTTTCGATTTGAACAATGTCCGTAAAGGCAGTTAAACCAGACCTTTATGTTTCCGGAAGAACCATTCTGCACTCAGTAGTAGAATGAAACAAAGCAGGAAGTACCAGTTGTCCCAGAGGGATACCCGGCGGTACCGGGTCAGGTCATTATTCCATAACTTTTCTTTGTTCATCCGCGTCAGAAAACTTTCCAGTTCTTCCGGCGGCAAGGAACTGCCTCCTGAGAGTGAGGCGATGGATTCCAGCAGGGAATAGTCGGCGGCCGGATTGTCCAGTTCCAGATCACGTGGATCGACAATAAAACGGGTAGTCGCATCGAAGCCGAGGGGGTTTCCATTTTTGTCTGCACGGACAGTGACCCAGTAATCACCGGGTTCCTGGGTTTGGGAAAATGTAGTTGTGGAAGTTCCAGTGGTTCCCTGGATTTCCGTCTTGCTGGTTTCGCCGGAAGGTCCTGTAACCTGGACTGTGAATTGAACATCCGCAATGGGTTTTCCTTTATCATCCCGGGCTCCAAACTGAATGGGGACCTGGCTGCCGGGGGCGACATTCCGCGGTTCTACGCGAGACCAGACACTCTGGTCAGATTCATTTTCTTTATGGGCCAGCCAGAGAATCATTTGTCTCCAGAACCGTTCGTGCTCACTGCGATTCCCACTCAGGAACCACTGAAACGTCGTATCCCCGGCGAATGCCATCACACGCGCATTTCCCACATCGGAGGCAAACAACAGAGGAATGGCTTCATTCCCAGCAGATTCGGCCAGTATTTCAACGGTTTCAAATTTCTTCCGGAGACGATTGGCTCCCTTGAGCGGAGCCAGCGAGTTCCATTTTTGCCGATTTCCCTCTCGAGAGCTGTCCAACTGCATGACATAACGTTGCAGGCCCAGCGAGGTGGGGACCATTTTCAGATCCTGGAAATAGTGCAGATCCTTTGCTATTACATTCCCAGCCTGTTTTTCGCTGGCACGCATGACGACCGGAATCAGACTCTCCAGGGGAGTATTCGCGTAACCTCCTGGGCCAAAACTATGATATCCGCCCGTCATCAGCAGACCGGCTCCCTGTTCGACGCGATCGGCAATTTTTCGAAGCACGGTCGGACCGAGGATGTCGGCTGGAACATCTCCGATGATAAAGACATCGTAGCGTGAGAGGTCTTTGAGATCTGCATTGACCGGATTTTTACTACCGGAAAAACCATTGCCGACCGGAATATAATCCAGCTGTATTTTGGGGTCGTTCATCGAACGAATGAATTTCTGCTCCGGTCGCAGTGAGTCAAAGTAAACAACCTGAATGCCCCCTTTCTGGACAGTCACAATGGTTTCCAGTCGATTGTTCGTCTGCTTGATTTCACCTTCCAGTGGAACCGCTTCCACCGCGATTTTATATTCGCCGGGAATTTCCGGGGTCCAGAAGAGTTCCACCGTGTTCAGTTCATTGTTCTGAGTCGGGTGGATCTGGGTTG
>JAGQQP010000061.1 GCA_020426085.1 Planctomycetaceae bacterium
CACCAGTTTCGAAGAGAAGATCAAAGGCAGCCTGGAACCGGGAAAACTGGCCGACCTGGTGGTACTGGATCGTGATTATCTGACCTGTCCCGAAGAAGAAATCCGTCAGATTAAACCGGTGCTGACGGTTCTGGATGGTAAAATCGTCTTTGATGCTGCCGAGGCGGGGCGCAAGTAATCGCTGTAACAGGCAAATTTGCATTATTCCGGCTGTATCAGCCATTTTTTGCAGCGATAAAGCGTTACCCTTGGACAATAAATTTGTCATTAGATATGATGCGTTCTCCCTGTTCGGGGAATATCGCCCAAGTACCGTTTATTACACAGTTTCTGAACTCTGCATGGAGTAGTTGATTTCTTATGTTGGATTTGCAGTTCATCTGCGAGAATCAGGAAGTCATTCTTGAGAATTGTCGCAATCGTGGAATCGAAGTCGATCTGGAGCAACTGAGCAAACTGGACCAGCGCCGTAGAGAGCTGATTCTTCAGGGCGACAATTTAAGGCAGGAACAGAAAACGGTCTCCTCACAAATTCCCAAGGCAGCAGACAACGATTCCCGACAGGCGTTGATCGCACAGGGTAAAGAATTGCGTGAGCAGGTCTCTGCGATTGAGATCGAACTGCGTGAAGTCGAGACGCTGCTGAAGAGCGAACAGGCACGCGTCCCCAACCTGGCACACCCGGATGTGCCTGTGGGCAAAGAAGACAAAGCCAATACAGTCGTACGGACGTCAGGCGAAAAGCCCGTATTTGATTTCACACCCCTCGATCATGTGGCATTGGCCGAGAAGCATGATCTGATTGATTTCGAAGCAGGTACGCGCGTCGCCGGTCACGGATTCTATTATCTGAAAAATGAAGCGGTACTGCTGGAAATGGCACTCTGCCAGTATGCGATGCAGAAACTGGTGAAGGAAGGTTTCGTGCTTCACAGCACTCCCGATCTGGCCCGCAAAGAGATTCTGGAAGGGATCGGTTTCAATCCCCGTGGCGATGAAACCCAGATTTATTCGGTTGAGAACACTGACCTCAGCCTGGTTGCCACCGCAGAGATTACACTGGGGGGCTCCATGAAAGATCAGATCATGGACCGCGAGACACTGCCTCTCAAGATTGCCGGCCTGTCACACTGTTTCCGTACGGAAGCCGGTGCGCACGGTAAGGCAACGCGTGGAATTTATCGCGTGCATCAGTTCACAAAAGTGGAAATGTTTGCTTTCACAGAACCTACCAATGCGGCTTCCGATGCGATGCATGAAGAAATCGTGCGGATCGAAGAAGAAATCTTCCAGGGACTGGGTCTGCATTATCGCGTTGTCGATACCTGCACCGGTGACCTGGGAGCACCCGCTTATCGAAAATATGATCTCGAAGCCTGGATGCCCGGTCGTGGTGAAGCAGGCGAATACGGTGAAGTCACTTCCGCCTCCAACTGCACGGATTACCAGTCCAGAAGACTGGGAACCCGCTGTAAATCAAGCGGTCAGAAGGGGACGGAATTTGTGCATACCCTGAACGGGACAGCCGTTTCGATTGCCCGGGCGATCATTGCCGTTCTGGAAAATTATCAGCAGGCGGACGGAACCATTCTGGTTCCCGAAGTGCTGCGGCCCTGGATTGGAAAAGATCAGATTGGTTAAAACTTCCGATTTCAGGCAAACGGAGTTGATCTGGAACTCGTAAAGAGTGAGGGAGCGTTGGATGTCGACGAATCCCGCCGGGAAAAGTCTAATCTTTTCTGACCTGAGGTTTTTTGAGTCGTTTAGAAGACCATCTTAGTCAATTAAATACGTATATAAGATAATTGTAGTTCCACGGGAGACGCTCTTCAGCAGATCCTGATTATTACTGGTTTTAGCTGGACAACCTGTGTGTGGTCCCGCCAAAATTGCTCTCGGTGTACTTTTCTTATTTCGTCCCCGTTTCAGATCTTGAGTAAATACGTGAACGATCATCCAGACAAAGATTTGCCTGACGAAAACTCTCCCGATCCTTCTGAATCCAATCCCGAACAAAACAGGTCTCCCGAAGAAATTGATGGGGATCAGTCGGGATCGAATCAGTCTGATGCGGCTCTGGTGAGTCAGAGTGCGGAAGAAGAAGGTTTGCCTGAGTGGGAGCCGTTGACCCCCGAACTGGTGGAAGACGAAGCCATTCGCGGCGACTTTATGTTACGCTGGGCGGCGATTCTGCTGGCCTGTCTGTTTGCAGCCACTTATATCTCGGATACGGAAACCCTGGTGCACGTCAAAACCGGGCAGTATCTGGCGAGCCATGGCTTCTGGCCTCCCGCGAACGATGTCTTTTCTTACACCGCCAATGATCGTCCCTGGTACAACAATGCCTGGCTGTTCGATTTAACGTTGTCGGGCGTGTATGGCGTAATGGGTGATACCGGGTTAACGCTGTTTAAAATTCTACTGCTGGGGATTACGTTTTATATCATCGTTCACCTCTGCCAGAGAGAAATTTCTACCTGGTGGGGATCGATCCTGGCCGTCCTGGCTTTGATTGCCTGTTTTCCGCAACTGAATGTAACACCGGAAATCATTACGATCCTGGGGATCGTGTTAACTTTGAGTTGTCTCCATCAATGGCAGGAACGAAACTCATCCCGCGCACTGTGGCTGCTGGTTCCCCTGTTTCTGGTCTGGGCCAATCTGGATCCTCGTGTCTTTCTGGGGATTGCATTACTCGGGCTGTTCGCGTTGGGAGAAACAGTTGCCTCCATGCTGGACCGTTCCGTCTTAAATGATGACACTGATTATCAGGCACTCTGGATGGTTCTGGGAGGCAGTCTGATCGCGACGCTGCTCAATCCCGTCGGCTGGCATTCGCTCACCACCGGACTGAGTTATTACACAATTGATTACCCTCTGCTGCGTTCGATGTTTGTCGGTGGAGTCAGGCCTGAAGAACTTGGCTATTTTTCCATGACATCGTCTCTGTTCTGGAAATCGTTGAATCACTACACTGTCGCCTCCTTTATTCTGATTCTATTGACATTTGTCAGTTTCGTGTTGAACCAGTCCAAGATGAGCTGGGGACAGCTGTTTGTCTTTATTGGTTTTTGCGGTTTGTCTGTACTGGCCAGCCACGAACTGGTCGTGACCAGTGTGCTCTGCGCGATCTTTGCCAACCGGAATTTTCAGATCTGGTATCGGGATAATTTCCGCCAGACATATAGCATTGAAACCAGCGAGCTGCTGTTTTCTCGCGGTGGCCGGGCGTTGACGGTGCTGACATTTTTCGTACTGGCTTATCTGGTGGTCTGCGGCCGATTTCAGGGGCAGGGATCGACACGTCATGCTGTAGGCATTGGTTTCAGCCCTTCTCTCAAACATACGATTGAAGGGTATCAGGAAGCATTAACAGAATCGCTGGATAATCGACCGTTCCATTTTGTGCTGGAGCAGGGGGACCTGCTGATCTGGCTGGATCAGAAATCATTTGTTGATAACCGCCTGGCTTTGTTTGCCGGAACCGGTGAAGATGATCTGATTGATCTGCATGATAAAACGCGACGTGCCCTGCGTGTGCAACGCGAAGATCAGACCGGCAGTGGTCTGCCCGAAGTCTGGAAGCAGACGTTTAATCATTATCAGGTAACCCATGTGATCCCCCGGCTGTCTGGTATGAATCCGGATTATCGTACATTTTTTGATCTGCTGACCACTCCCGACTGGCAACTGACGGAATTGAACGCGGCGACGGCCGTCTTCTATCGGACTGATAATGAGAGCGAAAACACAAAGAAATTCCTGACGGATCATCAACTCAATTTCAAAAAACAGGCATTCCAGGAACAGAAAGACTTTCCGGAAATTCGCAGCGACTGGGCTCGCCCCAAATCATTTTACAGTCGATATCTGCTCCCTCAGAATACAAGCATGGGGAACGATGTGCAGACAGCCCGTCATTACCTGGGGCTGATGTCACAGTCCGGCGGAAACCACGAGCTTTCATCCTGTTTTGCGATTCTGGCCATTCAGCAGGCAAACCGGGGTTTAATTGAGGATCCGAACAGTGCAGAAGCCTTTCGAATCCTGGGGAGTGCCTACGGTTATCTGGCCGGTCTGGAAGCACAACTGCTGGCACCACCCGTGGATCGAAATCAGCAGCAGCCTGCAGTCAGCATTGATCGGATGCGCTACTTCCAGATTCTGCATGCCTACCATCAGTCTCTGGTGATTGAACCGGAATTTGCGCCGACGCATCTGATGTTGTTCGATCTGTATTCTAATATGGGGAAGGTCGATCTGGCACATCGTGAACTGAAAACATATCTGGAAATGATCGAAGATCAGGATGAATTATCGGATGATGCATTTGCCCGACTGCGGGCTTATACAGATCATCTGGAAAAACTGAATACGCAAATCACTCAGATCACGCAGGAACTGAATGTCCAGCAGGAAAAAGGTGCCGAGCGACTGCAACTGGCCAGTCAGGCGTATCAGAACGGCTTTGTCCTGCTGGCACAGCATTACCTGGATGATCCCGTCTACCTGGCGCAAAATCCACTGGCACAGAATCTGAATGCGAGCATTCTAATGGAAGTCGGCCAGTCGGAAGCAGCGGATACTCAGATGTCGATGCTGGAGCAGAAAGCGGTGCAGAATCCCCAGATTCCCTGGCGGGCTCAGGCAGCATTTGCCAACCTGGGGAATGGGAATTATCGTGGCTGTTTTGATTTATGGCGTCAGGAAATTCGGGCACATGAAGAAGCCCGCATCGCCGGAGTCCTGCAGTCCATGCCGCTGATCCAGCCGATTTCCAACAGCTTCTGGCCGACACAGCATGCTGTGTCTATCGTGAATTATCTGTATGGGGTCTCGCAGCAGCAGATCCCCTTGCTGTTAAATCTGGCCCGGTGCGAAATCGAAGCGGGACAACCCGAGCTGGCAACAGCGCATTTGCGCGAGATACTGGAAACGGAACCAGCGACGGCTTATCGACCAGTGGTCCGATTTTATCTGTATCAGTTGACGGGAGAACTGATCCCGATTCTGCCGGAAGCACCCGCAGGTCAGACAGAACCGGAAACAGAGGAGCTGCCGCTGGTTGCTCCTAAACCGTAAGCTTCACTTAAGCCGGTTTTAAAATTTTGATCTTTGTCCCTTTGACCAGATCAGCGACCTGTTCCCGATAAGTCAGCATGTGGGGGGCAGCGAGGTGAGCTTTCAGCGCTTCAACACTCTCCCATTTTTCCATGACAGTTACGATCTGGCTGCCGTTCTTCACCTGGACCGGGATGTCGGTCTCTTCATCGACCGCGGGACCGTATTCGATACAGCCTTCTTCTGCATGGACCAGGGGAACTAACTGATGAAAGGCTTCCAGAAATGCGGCCTGTTTACCCTCTGCGATTTCAATATCAGCGATGACGAAGATCATGTTTTTACTTTCTGCTTTTCGATTCCAATGCCTGCAGGCGTCGTACTAACTGGCTGGTTTGAATGATCCGTCGGGAATGCAGACCTTTTGCGATCTTTTCATCACCGGCATACGCTTCGACTTTGAAGCGATACACGGGACCATCTTGAAAGATCAATTGCGCGGTGCAGTTTACGGTTGCACCCACGGGAGTCGGAGCCAGATGCTCCACGTCCACATGCGTGCCCACGCTGATTGACTTTTCATCCAGCCACGGCAGCAGAAATTGTAACGCAGCCTGTTCCAGAAACCAAATCAGAGACGGCGTTGAGAGCACGGAAATCTCTGCATCACGCGAAAAAGTAATCGCCTGGCTGCTATCCACTTCAAACGAAATCGAATGTTGTGCCCCGATACGAGGTTGCTGATCCTGCATGAAATCTCAGTTCCTGACTAAACGTGATTGCCCGGTTATTGTGTAATCTCAATCGGAATCGTGTCTGAGATCCGGGAATCACTGGTCGAAATACTGATAGAGGATCGAATCAACTGTTTCGCAAGTGAGGATTTAACATCGGGAGTGACGGTCACCGGTAAGGTGACTTTGATTTTGGAGATCCCATTAATCTGCGTAGGGATTTCCAGAATCGCTTCCGATGAGTTACTGTGATTTGTTTTGGCAGCAGAGGCGTCAATCAGTCTCTTCGGCCCTTTGATCTGCAGGATATAGACATCCGGTCTGCCGACGGTCAGGATTTTCAGATCGAACGAACCTTCCATTTTTACCGGAATTCCCGGGAAGGATGCGTCCAGGGTGATCGTTCCCTGACTGTCTTTCAGGCCTTCGTCATAAGGAACCGTGAAATAAGTATCGACGGCAGCATACAGCGTTTCATAAGGTTTACCCGGTTCCGGGCGGGGAATATTGTTGAACGATTTTCCGCGTCCAAAAAACATGCCTTTATGGGCTTCGACCATTTTGCCGTCGGGACCTTTTTTGTAGAGCCTGTGGTCAATTCGTCCGCTGAAACCTTCATATTTCTTATCATCGGGAGGGAAGGTAAGACGCACGCTTGTGGTCTGGCTCTCACCACTTTCCGGTCTCCACTCAGGAATATCCAGCTTACGGAATGTACGATAGTTGGCCAGGATCGGGAAGTTGTCCTGAGGGACAACCCGGGTCAGGCCTCCCAGACTGGCGGACATGCTTTTGACCTGATTCGAAGAATTGGAAAACGTAATCAGTTTTTCCGATTCTTTGCCGGAGTCAACCGTTGCCAGAGCCAGATCGTCTGTTGAGGCACGGAATCGCTGTGCTTCGATCAGCAGATCATACTTTGATTCGTTCAACCAGTTTCCGCTGAACGTACTGACGACTACTTCATGGATACCTTCATCTTTGGTAGAGACTGTCAGAGTCGCGTTGGAACGGTCACCACCCAACTGGGCCGTCTGTTGAATGACTCGATAACCGATTTCTTCACCATCGGGGTTGAAGACACTGACCAGTAACCTTCCAGAACTGTTGGCAACAAAACCCAGCATCACAGTCAGGCTGCTGTCACGACGTGTGACGGCGATGGGATACCGATGGTAGGCACCGGCGGAGATTGTTTTTTGTGGTACAACAAACGCAGCGACCCGTTCCGAATCCTGCAGATTCAGGCTGGGAAGACTGACTTCCGTATTCAGGTCTGAGAGTTCAATTGGTTTATGGACCACATCCAGGAAACTGAATTCGCGTTCGCCGTGTTGTGAGACGGTGTAATAAGCGAGATAGGTTTTACCGGTCTCCATCAGATCGCGTTTGCGGGTACTGTAGAAGAACGATTTGCTGCTGTTGGACAGGACCAGTGCAATCTGGTTACCCTGAGCTTCTTCTTTACCGGGTAACGCGATCGAGAAGGGGACCTTGTCATTCTTTCCGTTGACATCGAGAATCGTAACGGTACCGTCACTATCCTGAACTTCTACTTTTTCCAGTTTGACGATCGCTGGCGTATTCTTTAATAACAGGCTTCCCTGGTCGGAGACTTCGCCGTCAATATTCAGATCCAGGTCCACGCGTTTGTGAGCTTCGATATTATTCGAACGATCATACAGGCGATTGAACTTGGAATAATGATTGATGCTGAACTCGGCGGTCTGTTTTTTCGCTTCCAGCGTCAGATTGGCGAGCCTCAAAAATTCGGGGTAGGCTTTATCGATGTCGATCAGACCTGCTCCCTGTTGTGCGTAAGTAAAGCCCTTCATTCGCATGGCGGAATTTTCCAGTGCCAGTCGCATACTCAGTGCCAGTGAGGTCAGTGAGTATTTACTGTCGGAAGATTTTTTCCGAATGGCTTCAATCTTCTTTTCCTGTCGTTCCAGAACCTTCGCGTAATCTTTGTCTGCTTTGATCAGAGACAGCATGGCGGCAGCCGCACCTGCGGCGATGGGAGAAGACATGCTTGTCCCGTTGAACATGCTGGAACCATCGGAGTTCAGTGGAGTCGACGACAGAGCCGATCCGGGGGCAACCACGTTTGGTCGCATTTCCCCAGTATATGAGGGCCCCAGAGACGAGAAGTAGAGCAGTCCGTGTTCGGGAGCATTCACCCCTTCGGCCAGTCTATAATGTTCGCGTAAGGTATTGGCGGAAACATGCGCGCCGACAAAGACTGCCGGGCTGGATCCGCCCAGACCGTTGATCGTACGGTAACCGGGACCATCATTGGAGGCGGATACAAAAAAGGTCGTTCCAAATTTTGCCGAGAGATCCTGCAGTAGAATACTCAAAGGACGTTTGAGATAGCCTTCGTGGCTGCCGAGTGAGATGTTGACCACATCAGGAACATAACCCTGCGGATTGAAGAAGGCGGAGATGATTCCCCGAAGAATCGCCTGGTCGGTACAGCTGCGACCTGAGCAGACCTTGATGGCCATCAGTTCGGCTTTCGGAGCGGCGCCTTCAATCTGCAGACCACTGCCGGCCACAATCCCTGCGACGTGAGTGCCGTGTGATTGCTGGTCAAAGGCGACGGTAATTTCAGTGACCTGTTTTTTTGCATCTGGGCGGAACAACAGCGGATAGGCAATACGTTTGGTACGAGAAGGAAATTCCAGCATGAGCTGATACGGAGGTTTCAGGTCTTCCCGCTGCATTTTCCGTGCGGTATTGAAGTCCATGATAGGGGTGTCAGCTTCTTCTTTGCTGAACTTGCCATCCATGTCCACGTCGACGAATGCCAGCGCGTATTCTTTGGTCAGATCCCGTTTTTCCAGATCGGGTTTTTCAGCTGGAATGGGTTCGTCCTTGGCAGCCGCTGCTTTGCGTTCTTCGGCCGCTTTCTTGCTGGCTTCTTCCAGTTTGGCCAGTTCCGGGTTCGGAATGATACCGACGACGACCAGCAGTTTGTCGTCTTTGGTTCCATTTCGATTGATATCCACGCCTTCTTTATCGAGCGTGGTCCAGAGGTCTCCCTGTTGGAATCCCAGCTTTTTCTCGTCGATATAGCCGGAAAAGACGTACTCATTCTCTTTGATCTTTTCGGGTAACGCGACGAACTTATTGTGTTCCAGTTCAATCTTGCCATCCAGTTGTCTGTTTCTGGACAGAGGCGAACGACCTTCCCGTGTGGCATCATTCCAGAAGATCACACGATCCTGAAAAACGGGGTGACTGGTATCAATACCGGTGTCGATGATTGCGACGATAGTACCTTCACCCAGACCTTTGCCGGCAACCCGCTTTCGCAGTGCAGGTACCTTGATGTCATCCAGAGGGACGTACAGCGAATCAAAATCTGCTTCCGGTGCCACCTGCAACTCGCCAGAACTGGAGGGATCGATGTCCGGTTGCGCCTGGGGAACGATCTTAGTGGGGACGATTTCTTCCATCACTCCGGAAGGAAGCTTGAGTGAATCGATGAATTTTTTATCGTTGAGTTTCGTCGGAGGCAGATTCACGACCAGGAACGGAATATCGTTTCCAATACCCAGGTTTGGATCGTAAACAATTTTACCCCCCGCTTTGGTGACCAGATCTGCTGTGCGACGCACATCGTTCACACGTAACAGGAGCGTCAGTTCTGGAGAACAGTCACACAATTCTTCTTTTATCTGTGCCGATGCTGACTGGATACCCTGCATCAAGCAGCAGACCAGACAGACCATGACCAGACAGGAACGCATCAGATTATCAAGATGTAAACGACTCATCAGCCCCTCACGCTTTCGGGATTCAGGGCGATTGGCCCTGTTTGATATTGTTTGTAATTTAGTGTTTATATCAGTCAGGAATGTGAAACGGTTCTGGAGAACCAGAAACGCCAGGCAGGCGTTAACCGTTAATTCTTCCCTGGTAGACCATACTTTAGTATAGGACGTATTTTGCCAGACTCTTTCATATTCTCACATGCTGAGTACTCTTTGTGAATACTGGAGTCCTGAGAAAATACGAGATAGACTAGAGTTCCTAAGTACTTACGAATGCTGTCGGGAAGCCTGTAAATACGGAATCATATATTCTCAGGTTAGTTCACAAACGCGTTATTGACAAAGTGATAAAATAAAATATCCTTGATACATGCTTCAGAATTCCCGCCACCGCCTGATGTTCCTGCTCTGTACAGTGATTGCACTGGACATCGTTTTTCTATTGGGTGGTTCGAGTTTACTGGATAAACCCGATTCGAATCCTGACTGGCTCTGTGCTGAATATGAGCTGGAGGAGAGTGAAGACTCGGTCGAAGAAGAAACACTGATCCAGGATGCCGAATTCTTAATCGCGCAGCCACACTTTGGCTTACTGCTGCAAAACGTTGATTTCAGCGTAAAGCAGTCTGACCGCGATGAGATACATATCAGCCGTGGTCCGCCCTCTCTCTGCTGATCCGTTTTTTCGGTTTGCTCATTATCTCGCTTCACTGGTCGCTTGTCTGTTGCGCTCAATTTCAGATCAGTTCCTCATTCATTTCACCTGAGAAATGATGGTGTTCGATCTGGGTTTTTATGAGCTGTTTCAACAGTCATTGCTCTTTTCTTCATTTATTTCATCTGAATGATTTCAGGTAAATCGTTTTATGGATTCCCGCCATGTCACAACTTGATTCGAATCAACCCAAATTTAATTTCGTAAAATATATCAATGAATTTAATCCGTGGCATAACATCAGGATTATGCACACGAATGTGCCCAATGACATTCTCTCTGGATTTACGGTCGCGGTCATCGCACTGCCTCTGGCGCTGGCTTTTGGAGTGGCATCCGGTTTAGGTGCAGAAGCCGGGATGTGGGCTGCGATCTGCGGTGGCATCCTGGTCGGACTGTTTGGCGGTTCCAATACCGGCGTCAGTGGTCCAACCGGTCCGAAAGTGGTTCAGCTGGCAGCAATCATTGCCGCGACTAAACTGGCAACAGGCGAGCCGGATGTGGTGTTCGCCATGTCGATGGTTTTCTTAAGTGGCTTGATCTGCATCGCGCTGGCGCTCATGAAAATCGGCCGCTTCATCTATTACACGCCTTATTCCGTTGTTTCCGGATTCATGTGTGGGATTGGTGTGATTATCATCCTGCTGGAAATTCCCCCGATGCTGGGTTTTGCGACACCCAATTCCGTTATAGGAGCCATCAAACAGATTCCCTTCGACATCATGCATGAAAAGCCGCATGCATTGATTGTCTCTCTGGCGACTTTCTTTACGATTCTGCTCTGGCCGCGCGTGACAAAGAAACAATGGCTGCCGGCACCACTGCTGGGATTGATTGTGGGGACCAGTATTGCGCACGGATTTGGTTTCGAAGATATTGAGTTTATCGGTTCCATGCCAGTCGGATTGCCTCACCTGTATATTCCTGACTTTTCCCGCTTTGGTGATATGATTGGCGGTGCCTTCGCGTTAGCCGGACTCTGTATTTTTGATTCCCTGTTGACCTGCCTGGTCGCGGATAACATGACCGGCGAACGGCATAACAGTGACCGGGAAATCTTTGGTCAGGGAATTGCGAATATCGGGTGTGGACTGGTGGGTGGTGTCACCACGGCGACCGCCACCATGCGAACGGTAGCAAATATCAAATGCGGCGGTAAAACCGGCCTGGCTTCCATTACCCACGGTGTGGTGCTTTTGGCGCTGATGCTGGGGCTGGCACCGTATGCCAGCTATATCCCGATGGCCTGTCTGGCAGGAATTCTGCTCAAAGTGGGGATGGATATTATTGATTACCGCGTGCTACCCGTTTTACATCGGATGCCGTTCATGGATTCCATCTGCTTCTGGACGGTTTTAATTTTGACGATTTCGGTTGACCTGCTGGTCGCTATGGGTGTCGGCATCACCATTGCCTTCGTACGCATCGTTCAGGAACTGGGACAGGCCTACGAACAGAACGTCGTCAGCCTGAATCAGATGGATCGGACATTGCCTGCCGATGTTTCCATGCCGAGCGAGCTCAAGGAGAAAGTCCTCAAGCTGCGACTGGAAGGACCGTTGTTCTTTGGTGTTTCCGATACGATCTATCGGGCATCCTCTTCACTGGTCGATTACAAATACCTGATTATCCGCATGGCGCGGGTCCCCATGGTTGATATGTCGGGAGCTTACCTGCTTGACGATATCATTGAAAAAGCACATGATCAGGGAGCAACTGTCTTTTTCACCGGTCTCAGGCCACAGGTACAACGAACCTTGACCCGCTTGAAGATCATTGAAAAAGTGACCGAAGAAAACTGCCTGGCTACCTTTAATGATGCGATTCTGCGAATCCAGAAACTCGAACAGGAGCAGGGGTCCTCTTCAGGACATGTGGAACAGGATACTCTGGAACACGTTTGATCAAACCAGAACGCCTGCAGTATTGTCTCCTGGGAGCCTATTTCTGCAGGCGTTTTTTTCTACAAACGTTAATTTCAGGCCCGGAGTCGGGTAGAGAACGGTTTGATGCGAGTTCTGGCAATCAATGCCTACCATGGCGGCAGCCATCGTGAATTTCTGATGCAGTGGATTTCCCACAGCGTGCATGACTTCACCACGCTCACACTCCCGGCGCGTCACTGGAAATGGCGGATGCAGCATGCGGCGGTGACACTGGCCATGGAAGTCCGGAAGCGGATGGAAGCCGGTGAATGCTGGGATGCGATGTTTGTCACCGACATGTTTGATTTGACCACATTTCTGGGACTGATACCCGCTGAAGCAGCGGCACTGCCTCGCATCGTTTACTTCCATGAAAATCAATGGACCTATCCGCTTCCACAAGGCGAAACGCGCGATCTGACGTATGGCTTCATCAATCTGAAATCAGCGCTGGCCGCGGATGCGCTCTGGTTCAA
>JAGQQP010000619.1 GCA_020426085.1 Planctomycetaceae bacterium
TTTCCCGAGGCATCGAGTCCTGCTTTGTGAAAACAGAGTCGCGCCCCCTTCAGCTGTGCAACGGACTTTAGCTGACATACCCCGATCCTTGACTGCAGACGCAGAGGATGCAGATTTGATCCATAGGCAAAATAATAAAGAGTCTCTTTCATCGATCTGTCTTTGAAATGCTCTGACACACCTGGCTGTTAACCAACAAGATGCGAGGAATCATTGCCGATTTTCCTCATGTCCTGTTAGTACACTGATCTTGTTGATAGTCAGAAAGGTTAAGGAGGGGAATACTCGACTAGATGAACGTCATGTCACAATCGATTCCTCTAATTAGTTCAATTGTTAAATCAGTTTCGTTTTCCGTAATTTTTGACTGGATATCAAGTGAAATACCTCAATTTATCTGCCATTTAAGAACCATGCTCCCTCCTGAGAAGAACCAGACTGAGGTGATCCCATTAATAAAATCTGATTTACTCTCAGACAGCCTTCGAAATTCAAAAAAGTTCAGAGTTGGTTCAGTTTTAAGACAGATAATACATGAGTAACTCCAAAGTTCTTACAGGATTTCTCCATGACTCTCCCCCCCATTCAGAACCTGCTCAAATCGGTTGTAATCATAATTTGCTGATCTGGATTTCAAACCCAGATCAGCAGTTTGAGCTATTCAATCAGGCATGGCTTCTGTTCACAGATAGTACGCTGGAACAAAACCTCAATGCAGGCTGGCAACAGTTCATCCACCCCCATGATTTGAATGTTTTTCTTCGCTCCTGGCGAGAAGCGTACACAACTCAAGCAGCGTTTCAATGCGAATATCGACTGAAACGGTCTGATGGTCAATATCGCTGGTTCCAATGTCATGCCTATTTACGCCCTTCTGTTTCCCAGCAGTTTTCAGGTTTTATCGCGACCAGTATTGATCTACAACAGCAGGATCAACAAATCGAGTCTACCAGAAATAATGAAAAACATCTTGAGGGGCTGATGAACTGTTCCTCTTATGGAGTCTGGGACTGGCTCAATCCGAAATCGACAGAACAATGGTGGTCACCTCGCTTTTATGAGCTGATTGGCTATCAGAATCAGGAAATCGAGTCGAGCATGGATACACTGAAGCTTCTACTGCATCCTGATGATATGGAAGCTACATTCCAGGCATTTGAAGAGGCTTTAAGTAAAAACACCCATTTTGATCTGGAGTACCGCCTGCGAATCAAGGGGGGCGCGTATCGCTGGTTTCATGGGTATGCAAAAGTGTTATGCGATCAATCTGGCCAGGCTGTCAGAATGACAGGATCCCTGACAGATATTCATAACCTCGTGCAGGCGGAAGAAGAATTAAAAATTGCAAAACAGGAAGCAAACCAGGCGAAAGAGTATAAGAATCATTTTCTGGCGATGATGAGTCACGAAATTCGTACACCACTCACGGCAATCCTGGGCTTCTCTGAAATGATACTGGAAACAGCCCAGGACCCATTTACGCAGACTTCCGCTGAAACCATTCATATTAACGGAGAATATCTGCTCAATACTGTCAATGATTTTCTGGACCTATCGAAAATCGAAGAAGGTCAGTTTGATATGGAGCTCCTGGAATGTTCGCCAATCACCGTAATCGAAAATGTTCACACTCTGATGAATCGAAAAGCAGAACTAGAACAGCTTCTTTTCAATGTCATGATTGAAAATGAGTTGCCGGAGACCATCAAGTCAGACCCCATTCGGCTCAAACAGATTTTTTCAAACGTGTTGGGACTGGCAATCAAGATAACTGAAAAAGGAAGCATCGACTGGAAGATCAGCTCTGATTTGAATTCAGAGGGAAAACAGATCCTTAAATTTATAACGACATTCGAAAACAAGTCCTTAGAATTAAAACAGCTGAAACAGATTTTTTTCAGTTCACAACTCGATGATATCCGTCTGCCTGGGTTCAGAGGAGGAACGGGGTTGAGCCTGTTTGTCTGCCAGCAGCTGGCAACCCTTTTGGGCGGTCATATCTCCGTTTATGAGGAAACAGGAAACCAGTCTCTGATCACGATTGAAACCACGATTTCCACAGGTAATCTCGTATCGAATAAAATGCACCCGTTTTACTACCGCGATCGAATCCGAAAAATCAACACTTCTAAAGTAAGTTATAATCGGCTCAATCAGAACAGTCGTATTCTGCTGGTTGAAGATGGCATCTATAATCAACGACTGATCAACTTTTTACTGAGCAAAGCAGGTGCCTTAGTGAAAGTTGTCGAACATGGTCAGCAGGCACTGGATGAGTTGCAAAAAAACAAAATATCGGATGAGGAAATCGGAGCCGAGTATGATCTGATTTTAATGGACATTCAAATGCCGGTACTCGATGGCTATGCGACAACCCGCCGTCTCCGCTCTCTCGGTTTCTCGAAACCCATCATTGCTTTAACAGCCAATGTCATGACAGGGGATCGAGAAAAATGTATCGAAGCCGGATGTGACGAATATCTCAGCAAGCCCATTGACCGCATACAGCTTATTAAAGTAATCAACCGTTGGCTCAAAAATGAAAATCCGAAACAACTGATAATGCATTAAATCACAATAAGAATGCGGACAACTTTTCTCTACTGAATCGATCTGTTAAAGTAAATCAAAACTCTTTATTGATTCTGATTTCGAAGGAGATGGTTCAGCGTGAGTGACCACCAGACTGCCGGTGATCTACCGGCAGCGTTTTCCATACCGGCAGCCTGGAAAGGCGATGAATTATTCACCCGTGATGATTGGCGAGTCACTTTAACACCACATCATCTGGAGGACATCCAGCAGGCACTCGAGACAATCTCCAACGAAAATCTGAAGCCGGAACAAATCACACCGGCCCGTTTTCCCCTACCCCATCTCGAACCTGTTTTACAAATGATACAGAAACAGCTGGAAACCGGTTCGGGAGCCTGTCAGCTGCAACGCCTGCCGGTAGAAAACTATTCTGCTACAGAACTGGAAACTCTGTTCTGGTTGATCTCAGTTCATCTGGGTACTCCA
>JAGQQP010000620.1 GCA_020426085.1 Planctomycetaceae bacterium
ATTGAGGATGGGCGTCATCCTGTTTTGGATGCGACATTGCCACAGGGCGAATTTGTCCCCAACGACGTCAAGGCGTCCGAAGACGATGGCATGGTGTTGGTGATTACGGGGCCCAACATGGCCGGAAAGAGCACGTACATTCGGCAAGTCGCTTTGCTGACGCTGATGGCTCAGATCGGATCGTTTGTGCCCGCCAAGAGGGCGACGATTGGGATCGCCGATCGCATCTTCGCCCGCGTCGGTGCCAGCGACGAACTGAGCAAAGGCCAGAGTACCTTCATGGTCGAAATGACAGAAGCAGCCCGCATTCTGAATTCCGCATCAGAACGAAGTCTGGTCATTCTGGATGAGATCGGGCGTGGCACGAGCACCTACGATGGGATTTCGCTGGCATGGTCGATGACGGAGTTCCTGCACGACAAAATTAAATCGCGTACGCTGTTTGCGACACACTACCACGAACTGACCGAATTAACTCAGACGCTCAAACAGGCCAGCAACTGGAATGTGGCCGTCCACGAGCAGGATGGGGAAATCGTCTTTCTGCACAAAATCGTCGAAGGCTCTGCCAACAAAAGCTACGGAATTCATGTGGCACGACTGGCGGGTATTCCGGACCAGGTCATTCAGCGCGCAAATCAGATTCTCAGTACACTGGAAAAAGACCATTTCGATGAGAGCGGACAGACGACAATTCCGCCACGCGTCGACAGGAAATCATCACACCAGCAACTTTCACTGTTTGGAAACACACCACACCCGGTATTAGATGAAATCAGAGACTTAAATGTCGACGAAATGACTCCTCTCGCCGCGCTGGAAGAATTATACCGGATTCGAGAACAACTGAACTAAATTGCATATTTTCAAATTTACACTTCCTGACAGTTGAACCCGACAGTACCACCTGTTCACAATATACACAACAGAAGTACACGAGTACTTCACCGTCGTATTTTATCAAAGAACAGGAGTAAGCGATGATTTCAAATTACTGTCTGAGAGTATTTGCTGTTTTACTGACAGGCGTATCCTTAGCCATTTGCTCAGTCGACTCCCTGCCGGCACAAAAGAAAGAAACCACCAAGTCTGAGGCTACAGCCAAAGAAAACAAGCCGGATGCGAAAAAGTCCAAAGGACGGCTCCCCAATCATTTTGGTAAACTGAATCTCTCCGATGAACAGCGGGATAAAATTTACAAGATTCAGGCCAGCTACAAGTCCGAAATTGACAGCCTGAAAAAACAACTGGCAGAATTGAATAAGAAAAAAGACGCAGAAATTGTTACGGTTCTGGAACCCTCTCAGAAATCAATTCTGGACAAGATTCTTGCGGAAGCGGCCAGTAAAAAAACAGCGAAAAAATAACCACTCAGGTTAACCGACGTAAAACAAATGCAGGGCGTGATCCTCAACTGGTCACGCCCTTTCTTTTTGACGAAGTCTCAAGTTATACTCTTCTTTATACAAAACAGATAACCATCTCCAGCTTTCTGAAAACCACTCACTCATGGAACCCAAACTGCCTGCATCAGTCAATCAGACTCCCGAGAGTGAGCAGACTCAACCAGAACTTTCCGTCTGGGTTCCACTGATCCATTTCCTGATCGTACTCTTTCTGTTCTGTTTTCTGGGATATTTCGAGTGGCAACGGATTCAAGCAGACAATCAGCAACTGCCATTACTCACACGTTTTTTTCTCTATGTGAATGTTGATACCACTCCCTACTTTCTGCTGTTACTGCTCAGCCCCTTGTGCTGGTGGATCCGCCCTGCTCTGCATGTTCGATTTCTCTCCCGCACTTTAATTCCCAGACTGTCGCAGGAATGGGTCAACCAGCGACAAAGTAAAAATAAACCGGATCTGTTCGCTGTCGTACTCAGCCTGCTGGTGGCAGGAACTTCGTTCACGATCAGCTGCTGGACTGCCTCTCATACCGTAAACGAGGAACTTCATCTCACACTCGGCGACTTACCCCCCGCCTATCATGATGAATACAGCTATCTCTTTCAGGCGGAAACGTTTCGGCAAGGACAGACCTGGTTTCCCAGCCACCCCGAGGCGCCTGAAGTCTTTGATCAGGTTCATGTCCTCAATGAAGGTAAAATGGCCAGCCGCTATTTCCCCGGGACAGGTTTCTGGCTGGCTCCGTTTGTTGCCTGGGGAAAACCGTATCTGGCTTACTGGCTGGCGGGAGCCATCATCTCGTTTTTTATTTTCTGGTCTGGTCGAGAACTGTCAGGCAACGGGGTCGGTTTGCTGGCTGGTCTCATCGTAGCCCTCTCACCTGGCATGGCGATCTTCAGTAACCTGCTGCTGGCACATCACCCGACGCTGGTGGGCTTGTCGATCTTCCTGTACTTTTTTTTACGAATGCAAAGAACCCGTTCATTCAGCGAGGCTTTGCTGGCAGGTCTGGGACTGAGTTTCGGGATGCTCTGTCGCCCCATGACCGCTGCTGGTTTCGCACTCCCCTTCGGTATCTGGCTGGGCGTGGAAACCATTCGCTGGTACCTGAGGAGAAAGAAATATTCTTCGACCGATTCAACACCTGAAAAGTCCGTCGCCCCTCTGATTACAGGCCTGGCGATCCCCCTGGTCTGTGGTCTGACGGTCATGTTCTTTTACAATCAATCTATCACAGGTAACGGCTTAAAAATGCCGTACCAGCTCTACACAGACATCTACACGCCACGCCATGTGTATGGCTTCGATAATGTCGTACGGGGAGAACAGAAGCTCGGTCCGAAGGTCCTGGAGAACTATGACAAGTGGGCCGAAAATCTGACGCCCGCTTTAGCTGTCCAGAACGTTCAAAACCGACTGCTGGCCAGCCTGCAGTGGACGCTGGGGCTGGTGCCACTCGCGCTGGCCGGACTGATCTTCCTGATCACCGAATACCGGCGCTGGACTCGCTGGTGGCTGATTTTTGCCTCCATCGTCTCTCTGCATGTCGTACATATCCCTTACTGGTACGATGGCATCATGCACTGGCATTACGTGTTCGAAAC
>JAGQQP010000621.1 GCA_020426085.1 Planctomycetaceae bacterium
GAAAGTATTCGTAGATGTGTGTGGTCTCCAGGCCGGCATCAGGATTTCCCTTGAAGATTTCAATGACGGGATGCTGGTACTGGAGAGGATCAAATTCAAACAGCGTAGTATGCTTGCGGGCGTCGCCGCGACGGTCCAGAAGTTTCAGGGATAACAGCCCCTGCTCCGGTTGAAAGATCGTCTGATTATAATTCTTGACGTTCACCTGCTCACCGAGGCTGAAAATCAACCCGCCGCCGCGACTGACATAGTGCTTCAAGAGATCGCGTTCGTGATCGGTAAACAACGCCACATCACAAATCACGACCGCGTCGTACAGGCTCAATTCGGTGGTCGCCAGTTCGCCTTCATTGATCACATGCGGTTTGATAATTCCCTGCCAGGGTTGCTCCTGCAATGAAGGAGAGAGTGCCAGTTCCAGAAAATCTGTGGCGCGGCCCATCGCTTCCGTTGAGCGTCTGCCATTGACCAGCAGCACGTTGATTTCTTTTTTGACCGGCATGACTTTCCAGCGATGGTTATCCAGCGGTAGTCGGTCCTCGGCCAGTCGAACTTCGAGTCGATGGTCGCCAACCCGGGTAAACTGATGTGTAAACTCAGCCTGCGTGTCGGAATTTGCCGGCAGATCCACCTGTTTCTGATTGACCAGCTGTTGATCGACATACAACTGCAGATTGACGGCATCCTGGTTCAGAAGACCAAAATTATGCAGGGTGACGCTCAATCGAACCGGCTGATTCAGCGTGGCAAAGACCGACTTACTGTTGAAATCTACGATGGCAAGATTCGATTCTTCCGTTGCACCTACATCTTTGAGAATCAGCGTCGCTTTTTTTGACAACGCTTCCATCAATGTCACGATGCGTGAGTTCCCCTGCTCTGTCTGCTGGGGAGCCCAGCTCTCTGCCTGAAAATCGCTGATGACAATGACTTCTTTTTGCGCCAGTTCCTGAGCCTGTCCGAGAAATTCCAGCGCTCCCTGCAGTGCCTGACCGGCATTCCCAAATTCCTGGGTCGGCTGCAGTTTCGAAATTTCCTCAAGTACATATGCCTGCTGTCGCGAGGGGCGGGAAATCAGCTTTTGTGGCGAAGCGCTGGAAATCTGGATCAGTTGAAACGCATCTCCCTGTCGGGAAGAGGAGACAATCGACCGCGCGATTTCCCGGGCTTGTTCAAACAAGGCGGTATCGTCTCCCTGCCAGCGCATACTGAAGGAAGTATCGATGACCAGAATCCGATGCACGGGCGCCGAGGCTTCGAAAAAAGCGCCTTGCAGCGACCAGTAGGGACGCGAAAATGCCACCGCCAACAGCAGCAGAATCAGACACCGGACCAGCAGAATCAACAGTTGCTCGAACCGCACCCGCCGGGAATATTTTCTGGTCGCTGCCAGCAGGAACTTCATCGCCGCCCATTCGGTTTCGATGAACTTTCGCTTATGCAGCAGATGTATCAGAATGGGAATACCAGCCGCCAGCAGTCCCATCAGCAGCCAGGGACTGGCAAAACCAAATGCAAACAGTGGCTGATAAGACAATGCGTTCATGAAATTTCGAATCAATACGACTTAAGAACCCACACGTGACTGACGGTGTGAGAGGAATGTTGAGAGTGCCATATCCAGAGACTGATCGGTACGAATCAGTCCGTAATCCATATTCAGATCGCGACAGCCGCGCTGGGCTGCTTTCAAAAATTTTTCAAATTCGGCCTGATAGGCTTTTTTGAGCGAGCGAGGTTCTGCCATCTGTTCCGGCAGATTTTCCAGTCCGCGAAAGAGGACTGGTTCCTGGAAAGGGAAGTCCTGTTCCGCCGGGTCAATCACCTGCAGCAGGCTGACATCATGTTTGCGATGCCGAAAATGTTTTAACCCCAGCATGACTGAATCAAGATCATCAAACAGATCACTGATAATAATGATTAAGCTGCGCCGGTTGATGCGTTCTGCCAGTTCGTGAAAGACCTTGCCCAGTCCCGATTCACCCGACGCTTCCGTGTGTTCCAGTGTGTAATAAATCTGCTTCAGATGTGTTGGTTGACTGGCGGGCCTCAGAAAATCAACCACGTGATCGTTAACCGTACACAGCCCCGCGGCATCCTGCTGTTTGATCACGACATAAGACAATGCCGCTGCCACCAGCCGCGCGTATTCCCACTTGGAGAGCGCGGTTCCCTCGGAACGGTAACGCATTGACTCGCTGCAGTCGAGCAGCAGATAGCAGGTAAAATTGGTTTCGGCTTCATACTGCTTCAGGTAATAACGATCCGATTTGGCGTACACTTTCCAATCGACATAACGCAGGTCATCGCCGGTCGCGTATTCCCGATGCTGCGCGAACTCGGCGGAAAACCCATGAAAGGGGCTCTTGTGCGCCCCGGAAACATAGCCTTCCACAATCTGTCGCGCCGCCAGATCCAGATTCTGAACCTTAGCGAGCGTCTGCGGATCTAAATACTTGCGGTAATCGTCCATCAAGTTTTTCCTGCGAGGAATCGACCGGGATCAGTTGAATCAGTCGATCCACGATTTTATCGGGAGTCATCCCCTCGGCTTCGGCATTGAAGTTGGTGATGATGCGATGCCTGAGCACGGGATGCGCGACAGCGCGAATATCTTCGGTGCTCACATACATCCGCCCATGCAGAATCGCGCGGGCTTTTGCGCCGAGTACCAGATTCTGGCTGGCACGGGGGCCGGCACCCCAGCTGACAAACTCGCGAATAAAGTCAGGTACATCCTCTGCCTGTGACTCACTACCGGGAATAATACGCGTCATGCGGGCAAACTGCATTGCATAACGAATCACATGATCGGCAACGGGGACTTTGCGCACGAGTGACTGAAAGGACAACAGTTCCTCCAGATTCAGGACTTTCTGTACCGAGTAGGAATCATCAGAGGTAGTCTGTCTGACGATCGCAAACTCCTCTTCTTCACTGGGATACTCGACTTTGATTTCAAACATGAAACGGTCGAGCTGTGCTTCCGGAAGAGGATAGGTTCCTTCC
>JAGQQP010000622.1 GCA_020426085.1 Planctomycetaceae bacterium
ATATTAGATTGACAGACGCTATGGTTAAATGTGATGCGCTTTAGATCTACTGAATCGCCGAATAAGGGAGCGGTTCCAGGTAGACATTGGTAATTTTCGATACCGTTCCTTTGTATTTATCCATAGTCTTCATTTTCTCCCATTTCGGATGAGAGCGAAATCCATCCCAGTGTTCATCGTGTGCAGGCCGATTGGGTGCGGACAGCATGTACGTCAGATTGGGAACATCGCCACCAATCAGCATTTCGCCGAAGAAGACAGGCCCCAGTTTAACATCTTCCATGATTTCAATCTCACCAGAATTGAACATGTCCACTTTCAGTTTCGCCAGCTTTTCGTTGTGGCTCTCATAAGTTCGCAGTTCAAACAGATGCGGGCCTTTCCCTCCCGGCGCTTTCAATTGGGGCATCCCTTTGAAGGCTTTCATCAGCCGGCTCTCAATCCGCGTGAAGGCGGGAGACTCTTTGGGGAAAGAGAAGTACTCGGCGGCTGCCTGATGATATTTTTCGTCGGTTTCCAGAACATCATTCAGCGACGCAAACTGCTCGAGTGAATCAAAAGGAATCAGCACGTAAAGGGAGTGTTCGTCTTTGGCATCGATCTGTTTGAACACGCCGACCTGGGTGATTCCAATCCGTTTTAATGCTGGCAGCAACGCCTGCTCCAGATAGTTTCCGACGATTGCCTGCTTCTCTGCCGAAGGGGCGCGGTAAATACGCAGTTCGTAAAACTGCTGTTTCGCTTTCGAATCTGCGGAGTGCACATTCTGCGTGACACCCAGCGCGACGGCGGCACCCACGGTGACCGCCAGAAACTGTCGTCGGTCGGTTATATTCTGATTCATGATAATCCTCATTAATTGCAGGAAATGGATGCTGACTTTCATTGGTGATCACTGACACCCGTCAGATTTACTTTTTAACGGGGGCCAGAATACGTGATGCGTTTTGCGGGCTGTGGTGAATTTTGTTTTTCGCCACAACCACTTTCTCAGGAAATTCAATCGTGATCGGTTCGCCCGTATTCGGGTTGGGCTCATAGAAAGGGGCGCCCGTCGAAGCCACCGTGACGCGAATGCGATGCCCTTTGTTGAACACCTGGCTCAACCAGCCGATATTAAACGGGACTTTGTAAACTTTGCCCGGTTCCATGAAGACCTGATGTTCGTATCCATCCCGATAGCGGGCGCGGCGGATCATATCGATGATCAGAATCGAACGACCATCGGGATACACGTCCGTCACGCGGACGATGAAATCGGTGTCTTTCGCCGAAGAAGAAACCAGCAGTTCCGCTTTGACATTGCCGGTCCACTCAACCGCTTCGGTCAGCGGGTCGGTAGTGAAAGTGAGAACGTTTTCCTGCTCTTCAACTTTGCGGGCATCACGGGCACCGGGGAAACCGCGGGCTTCAATCTTCGCCGGGTTCAACGGGTCGGCGATGAGTTGAGTGAACGCGTCTGTATCACTGGGTTTGGTCGTCGACAGTTTACCGCCGGGTTGCAGGTAGTAGGGTGTTTCGACGGTTTTGATCGGCCAGTCATCCACGGCCCGCCAGACGTTGCCCGGTGCCCCCGGTTCCCCGACGGCGCCCATTGCGTAATAGCGGACGTTAGGATCTTTCTCGATTCCGTTGTCGACCCCTTTGAGATAATGATCGAACCAGCGGATCATTTCGGTCATCATGTCGAAGTTGGCATTCTCGGGGTATTCCATTTCTCCGACTTTATTGACCTTGTTGAAGCGACCATGCAGCCAGGGGCCGATATACAGTTTCTGCTGACCGCGTGAATTCGGTCCTCCCTTGTGCTGGCGACCGATGAAACTCTGCACCGAACCGACACACATAAAGTCGTACCAGCTGCCTACGGTGAAGCAGGGGACATTCATCTTATCGAAATGCAGCGAAGCGTCTTCCGCTTTCCAGTAGTCATCGTAATCGGGATGCGAGAACCATTCTTTCATCAGCGCCATGTTGTGCTCCGGTTCGCGGCAGACGGCGGCCATCCCTATAAAACGATTCGGCTTGGCAGCGCCCCCGATGAAATAACCTTCATCGTACAGACTGAGTCCGGTATCAATCATAAACTGACAGACCAGGTGAGGCGGCTGCGTGATCGCCAGGTAATTCTGAGCATAACCGGCCTGCGAACTGCCGAAGGTTCCGATCTTGCCGGTCGACCAGGGCTGCTTTGCCAGCCATTCGACGACATCGTAGCCATCCTGTTTCTCACCCCACTGCAGATCGCGATAACCGACCCAGGTTCCTTCCGACAGCTGCGAACCGCGGAAGTTAACGCCACACACGACATAACCGTGTGATGCCATCTCAGCGAAAGAGAGACGTCCCCCTTTACTTCGCAGGCTGGCGTACCGCTGTTCCATCAACACCGGCCAGGGGCCTTTTCCGTCGGGAAAGTACAGATAGGCGGACAGTTTCACGCCATCCCGCATGGGGATCATGACATGTTTTTCGGTGACGCCTTCGAAATCGAGCGGGGGTTCGGCGGCGGAAAGGAGGGAAGGGGACAGAAGCAGTGCAGCCATTAACAGGCAGGCAGAAGCCAGTTTGTGCATGGGTTTTCTCCGGCTGGATAATCTGGGTAGGAACACGTTTCCTTCGATTGTGGCTAACCCCCACGCAGACAGCAAGGATAAACACGGTTTGATCTGTAGTCTTGTACCGGAACCGATTTCAGTGGCTGGCAGCATTGACAGACGCTGCGCGCGGTATCACAAAAACAGGGCAGCCATTACAGGCGTCAAAATTGCGTGAGAAATCGTTTTATCGGAGACGAAAAACGGGCGGAATCCTTTCGTAAACCGAAAAAAGGGGGTATGCTACCGCCAGAGCCCTGTTCAGGATCGCAATTTCTGAAATCGGCTCCCCACGATTCTCGCCCGGCGAACCTCAGCCGCGGCTGAGGAATCTATCAGTAAAAGCTGAATCTCAACGCCGCCGTAGCTCAGTTGGTAGAGCAACGCATTCGTAATGCGTAGGTCAGGAGTT
>JAGQQP010000623.1 GCA_020426085.1 Planctomycetaceae bacterium
TTCACTGAAACGCCGGAATGTTTTTACGACGGAAGCACGGAATCTCTCGTCGCGCGGATCGAGGCGTTATTCCAATCGACACAATTGGATTCTACAGACGCTGATCTGCGCGACAGGCTCAGGAAAATTACCGCCCGTTATCACTGGGAGCAGATTTCCCGGGAACTGGATACCGGCCTGGATCGGAGTCGTAACCGGTGTTCTCGCTGAGATTTCGTTAAAAAAATGATGGTGTGTTCCCGCGAAAACCGTAACGGTCAGGCGGGTTAAACGGGTTTGGAATAGTGCTGATTCCTACAATGTGATCGTCGTCTATTGTGCTGTAACGATTATGCCAGTCAGAGCCAGTTTACCGGTTACACATTTTAGTCGAAATGTGGTTTGGTGAGTAATTTAGGCCCTGTATTACAGTGTTGACAGAGAGTCATGCACTTTAATCAATCCACCGTTTTTCAAAGTATTTTCAAAACTTTTTTATTGTGTTTGGGATACCTGTCTGGCAAAGTAATACCTGTCACTTACCAAGTGTAACTGATTTCAGGACAGTGTTTGAAGCGTGAATGACACTGCCTGGAGCATCTGAGAATTACAACTTTTGCCAAGCGATTATCATCATGCTTTCAATTTCCAAAGACGTCCTGCCACAAACGTTCCTCAGCTATATCGCATTCCGGATCGCATTCATGGATACTCTGGAGCGAATCGCTCTGGCAAAGCAGGTGGGCGATGACCCGTTTGATTCATTCGGTTTTCTGACCGAAGTACCGTTTCTGCGAAGCGTCCCACCACACGTGCAACTGGATCTGCTCTCTGTCACCTGGGCCAAGCATCTGTCCAGCGAGAACGTCGAAGGCGACCTTGTTGATGAAAGCGTCGTGTATGCCGTCTGTGAAACCGCAGCACGCATCATTGATGAACAACCGGAAGAAGCACGCCGCTACCTGGCGGGGGGGCCACTGGACGTGCACATTTCCGTGGATCATTTCCTTTCATCCGAAATTCGTAACCTGCACCTGAATCTGTCGAACGAAGGTGACTTCCTGCTGATCAGTCAGTTCCAGGACATGCCACCTGAAGAAGCACTGCCGATGAAAGAAGAGTTTGGGATTGATGAAGAATCAATCGAACCGATGCTCGATGTTCTGATGCAGTGGTATATGTCGGTGGACTTCATGCCTAACCTGGAAGGGTTGCTGCAGGAACGCGAAGTTGCCAAGGCGATCACAATCGTCGGTTTGAAACAGCAGCCACTCTGTTGATTTGCTGATTTGCTGACGAGATGCACTGAGGGGGTCAGGAACGGGTGTCTTCATCCGTTCCTGTTTTTTTGCGCCGTTGTTTGAAGACATCCAGTCGTTTTCGGATCGTCGCTTCATAGCCCCGCTCAACCGGTCGATAGTATTCTTTTTCGACCCCCAGGTAATCCTGATCGACCCAGCCCTCTTCCGCAGTGTGGGCATATTGATAGCCTTCCCCGTGTCCCAGTTGTGCAGCTCCTTTGTAATGCGTGTCTTTCAGATGAATGGGAACCGGCAGCAGTGCTTTGTTACGGACATCACTCAGGGCTTCATCGATGGCTACGTAAGACGCGTTCGATTTGGGAGCAGTCGCGATATATGTGACGGCCTGCGAAAGCAGGATCCGTCCTTCGGGCATGCCGATCTTTTCTACGGCGTTGAACACAGACATTGCCAGAGTCAGTGCGGTCGGGTCCGCGTTCCCCACATCTTCCGAGGCAGCAATCACGATGCGGCGGGCCAGGAACCGCGGGTCTTCCCCGGCTTCAATCATCCGTGCCAGCCAGTACAACGCGGCATCCGGATCACTGCCCCGCATGCTCTTGATCAAGGCAGAAGCAGAATCGTAATGCGCGTCCCCATCCTGGTCGTACTGGATCGCTTTTTTCTGAATCGATTCCTGCGCGACATCCAGATCAAACACCCGTTCTGAGCCATGCAGGGAGAGAACTCCTATCTCCAGCGCGTTCAAAGAACGTCGTGCATCGCCGTCGCAGACTTCAATCAGAAAGTCGAGGGCCTCCTGTTCGACAGTCACGTTGTAGCGGGCCAGTCCCCGCTTTTCGTCCTGCAGTGCCCGCTGCATCAATGTTTGAATTTCTTCAGCAGACAACGGTTGAAATTCAAAAATCTGACTGCGGCTGATGAGCGCGGAGACAAGTGAGAAGAACGGGTTCGAGGTCGTTGCGCCAATCAGCGCGACAACGCCGGACTCGACATCGGGCAGCAGCACATCCTGCTGAACTTTGCTGAAGTGATGCAGCTCGTCGATAAATAAAATCGTCTGTTTGCCGCCGGTCGCCAGTTCATCGCGGGCGCGGTCGAGTGCCGCACGGACTTCTTTGATGCCGGCGGAAGCCGCGTTCAACGCTTCAAAGCGGCGGTTGGACTGGCGGGCAATGAGTTCGGCCAGCGACGTTTTTCCCGTACCCGGCGAGCCGTAAAAAATCAGTGAACCGATACGGTCGGCGGCCAGAATGCGACGCAGCAGTTTGCCTTCGCCGAGGAAATGAGACTGCCCGACGAATTCATCGAGCGATTGAGGACGCATGCGGGCGGCCAGCGGTTTGGCTTTTTCCAGATTCCCGGATTCCTGCCGGTCGAACAAGCCCATAAAAAAACCTCCGCCAAGTGATTCATACGCGGGTGTTATTAGAACCCGTGATTGCAAAGTGGGAACCTGATGACCCGGGTTGTGTGAGCCGGATATACCGGATATACACGCGGCCGAATCTGGTTGGTCCCCAGTTTAATATTTGTAGGGTCAACTCACGATTTTGAATCAACATGACAGAGGTTGTTTCTCTGTTTTGTTATGCCCTCATTTTACTCGGCTCGTCCACCCAAAACAAGGAGGCGATTCTATAATTAATCAACCGTTGCAACAACGGTTACTTATCCTTCATGTTTCGTTGACGTGCCTTTTCGTTTCTGCTTCTGCTGGCTCAGAAATTCCACCAGATCCCGCAGATCGTCTTTGCTGAGTTGCTT
>JAGQQP010000624.1 GCA_020426085.1 Planctomycetaceae bacterium
CAATGGCCACCCGCTGCTGTTCACCGCCTGAAAGCTGGGCAGGGAAGTGGTCGGCCCGATCGGACAGCCCCACCAGTTCCAGCGCTTCGTCAGGCGACATGGGATCGGCGCTGATGTCTGCTGCGACGATGACATTTTCGCGCGCTGTGAGTGTGGGGACGAGATTATAGAACTGAAAGACAAAGCCGATATTTTCGCGTCGGTAACGGGTCAGTTGCTGCTCGCTGAATTCGGAAATGTTCTTCTGGTGAAAATAGACATCTCCTGTAGTGCAGACATCGATGCCTCCCACGATATTTAACAGCGTACTTTTGCCCGAACCGGAAGGACCTACAATGACGAGGAACTCGCGGGAGAAAATATCGAGATCGATATTGTGTAGTACGGGGACAGAGACGTCTCCCGTGACGTAGGTTTTGGAGATGGATTTCAGGGAGAGCAGGATAGAACGCTCTTGATTCTGCAGGGAAGGGAGTGCATCGGTCTCAGAAGCCGCCATGTTGTGATCTCGAAGCAGTAGAGGTTAAATGCGATTATCTGGCAGGGGGTTTCCCTTTTCCGCTTTCAATATACTGGTCTCGTTGCCGCGCGTATTCTTCTGCAGTGATGGCTTCCGTTTCACTCGATGGCAATTCACCTGTTTCGGAAAGGCCCGATTTTTCATATTCGGCGAAGTAGCGTTTCAGATAAGGAACACACCAGCCACAACCGGTCCCGGCGCCTCCACAGTCGCTTAACTGACTGGCACGCCGCGGACGATGAATCCGCAGATGATTGATAATTTTTCGTTTACTGATATGAAAACAGTAACAGACTTTGTCGTCGAGTTTCACGATAGATACTAATTTCGTATGAGCCGGCAAACCGGTTCAGAGTAAGGCGGTGACACGTTTCTTCAAATGAGAAAACTTCATCAGCGCCAGGTGGTTCGATTATTCAGAGGCTGCAGCCCTCTCGATGTAAATCTTATTTGATTTCACGGTAAATGTCAGGGCTACTTCGCTTAATATCTGTTCTAATAAATTTGAGAGTGTCGTGTTTTTGCTGGAAAGTGCGATGGGAGTATCCAGCAGACGCGGGTCGTTTTTGACATTGTCTGCCAGGTTGAACTCGGTATCAAGCATTTCTTCAAACTGGATGATCATCGTTTTCAGGGGAACTTCATCAGTCTGCCGAAATTCCAGGATGGGGATCTGTAAAGCGAGCGTTACGTCCGTCTGAGGAACTGCGGGCGGAGCAGGGAGTTGCGGTTTGGATGCGACTACCGGAGGCACATTTTCCGGTTTGGCAGCGACGGCGACCTGTTGTTCGGCGGGAACATTCACTGGCTCGACTGGCGCTGGCTTCACGGGAGCTGCAGGTTGCGGCTGATTCTGATTTTTCTCTGTCGGTAATTCGGGAACGGCTTCGGCTCCAGCTGGCTCTTCAGCGGGACTCTCTGCGGTTTCTGTTTCTGTGTCGGCAGGAACGGTTTCTGATGCTTGCTCCTGATTGAGGGCGATTTCAGTGGTCGGGTGATCGTCGAAGATGATCAGCAGCAGCAGTAGCAGTGTACCGGTCCCCGCGACAGTCCACGCCATCAGAACGGGGCTCGCCAGCAGATACGCGGAGGCGCGTCGCAGCTGCTTCAGACCAGTTTGTGTTTTGACTGCGAGTGCCGAAGGTCCCCGGGGTTCCGGTTCCGGTTCAATGACGGAGACCGCTGGTTCGCCTCCCGAAGTGGATGTGATGCGAAGTTGCTGCTGGCAGTCGGGGCAGGGGAAGGTACTGCCTTCAAGCTGTCTGTTGCGCATGCGGAGCACGGCCTGACAGTGCGGACATTGAAAGGTGGCGATATCCATCGGCAATCACCTGTGACGGGATTTCAGTCAGCGCCTGATTATTTTGCAGGCGGAAACTCATACATTTTCAGATTGTTCTGCTGTGCGAACGGTTTGCTGGTTACAGTTGCCGTTTTCGCATTTTCATCAATGATCAGGCACATCTGTTCCTGATCTTTCACATTGAAGATGGCCTGAATGGTATCTAAAGCGGAGACCGTGCCCAGGTTCATCGTCTGTCGCATGTTCTGAGTGTAGCCAACCAGTTTTAAACCCCCGCCATCCAGGATAATCTTTGTTTTGGTTTCATCGGCGATATAAGCCAGGACTTCTTCGAGCGGCATCCGTTTGAAGTCCACTTCGATTTTCATTTTCAGCCGGTCCACCACTTTATCGGGCAGTTGCGGTCCCGTTGGTTTGGGTTTGACTTTGACGGAGAAGTCGGTGCGTGTGGATTCATCCCAGGTCAACAGACTGGCCAAAGCCAGATTCGGGGCAGCCCGTTCCGGTAGACTGCTGACCAGCTGGGCATAACGTTCGCCCGACTGTTCGTGATTGGCCATGCTGAAGGCTTTGAGCATCGCAGGGAACCGGCCGATAACTTTGCGGCTGCCTACAGTTCCCGGATTCATTTTCTGCACGCCTTCCAGCATTTCTTCGGGAAGTTCGTCGAGTTGTTTTTTCAGGTTCATCGCGAGTTTTCCGGGACGAACCATGGTCGAGTTCCGGAAGGTCCATTCCGAATAAAAATCATCGGCACCCAGATGCATGCTCCAGGCAACCGTTTCGACATCTTCACCGAGCCAGTCCAGGAACTCGTTGAGGAAGGGACGCGATTTTTCCGGAAGCAGCACGTCCTGCTGTCGACGCACCTCATCGGGGTCGAAGACAATTGTCAGATGCCGATCCCGGTCTGTCTGCTTCAGGATTGATTCCATGCCAGGAGAAGTACTGCTGTCAATTTCGCGTGCTTCTGCCATCTCTGCGGCATGGAAATTTCCTGGTGGACCGATCACATAAGTGTGATCATCGACGATCATGGAAGAGTATTTGTCCCCCGCATAGACCGGAAAGCTGTAGTCGTCCAGACGCTGACCGTCGAACTGGGCAATCAGTTCAGAGCGTTTGAAAGGTTCGGTGGTTTTAATGACGGCGGCATACTCGGGAG
>JAGQQP010000625.1 GCA_020426085.1 Planctomycetaceae bacterium
TCAGAAGCGTCACACCCGCTGTTTTCGTCAGGGAAACCGGAATTCGTCCCCCTGTTTCAGCAGTCAGATGGAGGTGAGAAATCCATTTTTCAGCGCTGAAATCGGGGCAGAATCCTTTCGCAAGCCTGTAAAAGGGGGTATGCTACCGCAGAGCAGCAGTGAGAATTTTCCTCACCCGGCTGCCCATTCGATTCCCGCCAGGCGAACCTGAACGTCGCCTGATGAATCCATAAGCTGAAGGACCGGGAACAACGCCGCCGTAGCTCAGTTGGCAGAGCGACGCATTCGTAATGCGTAGGTCAGGAGTTCGACTCTCCTCGGCGGCTCTTTTGTACCCGTTCACTCATCTGAAACGCGGTGCTTCAGGAACATCAGTTCGCTCTCCAGAAAAGTTTGGGCCATGGACAGGGCCTCGGTCCAGTTATTTTCAATGGGATCCTGCTCCGGATCGAGTCCAAAATAGAGCACCCAATACGTTTCATAGGCGGGGGGAACTAAATCATCCCGGCCTGGATTGGAGATAGCGTTTGGCCGCCGAACAGGTTTGCCGGCTTTGGCGTCGATTTCCAGATCGATCAGCAGACTCCTGGTCAACTTGCGGATGTGAGCAAGTCCATTTTCAGTACCAACATCAGGGGATTCCAGCAGTTTGAGGATCTCCCTGATCCGCTCCCCGCGATCGGTCAATTCCTGAATAGCGAGTCGGATCGCGTCATTCATTTTCCATCTCTCTGAATTTACTGGTGTCTGCTCTCAGAATCTCAACAGGGCTCAATCTTTATTTTATCTATACTTCAGTGCAGATCCAGTTTTTTCTGGGATTCGAAACAGAGAGGAATTCGGCCTCGCCTGGTGATAATGGAGAACTGATCCAGAAAAAGTTATCAATTTGTCGCAAACGATTTTAAAATGACGAATCACAGAGAGCGGAGCCTGATTCCTGGTTCTGCTGTCATATTTGATGACGCAATTCTCACTCTGATTCTGGATGAATTTCATGTTCCGGTGTTTCAGCGCTTTAATCCGGGTGTGTGTCGTTCTCGCGGGATGTCTGGCTGTTACCAGCCCGATCCAGGGAGAACAGACTCAGGCGAAGATAGATTCCCGTGGTCATACACGGGTTGTGGCGCCTTTTCTCAAGAAGTACTGCCTGAAGTGTCATCGTGAGGGCGTGAAAGAAAACGAATTTCGCGTGGACGCGAGTCTGAAACTCGATCTTTCCGATGCGGCAGAGAAAGCGAAATGGGAGGAGATCGTCAATGTCCTGAACAGTCACGAGATGCCACCAGAGGGGGAGCGGAAACCTCAGCCTCAGGAAGTCGCGACGGTTGTCGACTGGATTACAGACGAACTGGTTAAAGCGGAACTGGCGCGGCGTGATTCTTCGATTGTCTTACGCCGACTGAATCGTAGTGAGTATCGGAACACGATCCGCGACCTGCTCGGTGTGGACTTTGACGTTTCGGGCTTTCCCCAGGACCCACCCGCGGGGGGCTTTGATAATAACGGGGGTGCTTTGACGATTTCGCCTCTGCATGTCGAGCTTTATCTGAATGCGGCACGAAAGATTCTGGATCAGGCGCTGGTCGAGAGCAGTCAGCCCCCGGTTTTGAAATGGCGGATCGAGCCTGATTCCGGCGATTCCGATCGTAATCGAGTGAACTTTGACGGGCAACGGATCATTGTGAACGGCGGACGCAACCCCGTGCAAAATGGCTATAAGGTTCTGCATCACAACAACTGGGATAAGAAACTGAATGCCCGCGATTTTCGGATGCCGCATGCAGGGCAGTATCGAATACGGATCAAAGCAGCCGGGAAGGTTCCCGGGCGCGCTGAAGTGGTGGCATCGGCGAAGCAGGCATTACAACATCGTATGGAACAGGCGAACCGAAAGAATCCGCAGGGAGCCAAATGGACGCGGATGCAGTTTGATCGCGATCTGAAACACTTTCAGTCTGATCCAATGTATGATTATGGACCACCCCGACTGAAGCTGACCCAACATCTGGGTGGACAGCCTGAAGTTCTGGCGGAACTGGATATCGACGCGACACTCGCCCAGCCGAAAGTGTATGAGGTGTTGGGGTATTTCTCGACTGAAAAAGCGGGAATTACAATTGAATACGCTTATGATATTCCCCGGGTTCTGGAAAACTTCTGGATGCAGACCGGCGATCAGTTCGCGCGGCCTGAGTTATATGTGGACTGGATCGAGATTGAGGGGCCCTTTCACGAAACGTGGCCTCCTGCCAGTCATCGTCTGATTATGGGACCGCATCCCAGTCAGCCTCGTGATGAGCGGAAGGCAGCGAAAGAGATTCTCACGCGGATCATGCAGCGCGCGTATCGGCGGCCTGTCTCAACGGAAGAGGTCGAGGAAAAATTACGCCTGTTTGATTCAGCAAGACGGGACAGCGACACATTTCTGCAGGCCATCAAAACACCGCTGACGGCTGTTTTGATCTCACCGGATTTCCTGTATCTCGCGGAAACACCTGGAGACCGAACTAAGGAAAGTAACAAGAGCCGGAAACTGAATTCCCATGAACTGGCTTCGCGACTTTCTTATTTTCTGTGGTCAACAATGCCAGACGAAGAACTGACGGGTGCTGCTGAGAGTGGCAGTCTCTTGCAGCCTGCGGAAATGACACGTCAGATGAACCGAATGCTGGCCGACCCTAAGGCAGACACATTCATAAAAAACTTCGCCGGTCAGTGGCTGGGATTGAGGGAAGTGGGAGCGAATCCACCCGCGGCGGATCTGTATCCCCGTTATGATCGACATCTGGAAACATCGATGGTCAGGGAATCGGAGGCTTTTTTTAAAGAAGTGCTGCAGAATGAACTCAATGCCATGTACCTGGTAAACTCTGATTTTGTAGTGATCAACGAGCGTATGGCCCGCTTTTATGGAATCCCCGGAGTCAAAGGCGACCATTTTCGCAAGGTACAGGTACCAGCGGGAGTTCATCGCGGGGGAATCGT
>JAGQQP010000626.1 GCA_020426085.1 Planctomycetaceae bacterium
CGCGAGTTGCTGGCCACCAATGCAAAACTGGCCGATCTTCTAGTCCCACTGAACGACGCAATTGTCAGAGCATGGAATTCAGTGCCTGGTGACAATGTCAGCGGTTCGGCAGCGGGATTTGGCGACGCCGTTTGGTTGCGGAAGCCTCAGCCGTATATCGAGCCGCATCTGGGCCAGCTGAAACCCGATCAATTGCCGATGGAGTCATCAGAAGCATCTGTGCTGGCTCGCCATAAGTCGGGCGCCGTCGATCGAACAACCAGGTTCGAATGGCTGACAGATGACAGCAATGTTCGCAACAGCATCACGGATGAGACTCAGCAGCAAACGGCTGAAGCTGAATTCCTGAAGATGTTTGAACGTTCAAAGCACCTGCGGCGAATCTGCATCGCAGAGGACGCCAATGCCGGAAAGACCGTGCTTTCAAAGCGACTGGCCGCCTTTGCTGCAGGAGTAACAGCCAGAGAACAGTTGTTTGGCGGTCAGCCACCGTTGATTCTTCGCTGGGAAAACGGTCCGGTGGGAGAATCCAGGCCATGGCCAACTGAAGTGCCTGATTCCGACGCCTTGTTAAACCTGATCACCAATTTTTTGATCAATCAGGGTATTGACAAACGTCGGGGAGCAGAGTTTACGGAAACACTGCTGCAACAGGGCCGTGTCGTGCTGATTCTGGACAGTCTGGATCAGTGCGACCACGAGCTTCCCGCTATTCTGCAGCGACTGGCGGAAGATCTGTTCGCAAAAGTTTGGGTCATTGTTACCGGGCGTGTATTTTCGTTTTCCCAGGCTCCGACGGATAGATTGTTTGCAGCGGGGTGCTGGGGACAGTTCACGATTCTGGGTTTCACAGAAAACCAGCAGACCCGCTATCTGCGTGCGGATGCGATTCGCAGAAATGTGACTACCGGCAATGTCACCACCGAATTCGGACCGTTGATGCCCAATCAGCCGTTACAGAAGTTCTTCGTTGATTACGATGCCATTCGTGAACTGTTAAGTGTTGCCGGAATGCTGGCGATGGTGCGGGGGATTGGAGTTTTAGAGCAGCAGGCACAGACAATCGCCCGACATCTGACTTACCCCGCCGACAGAATTGAAATCCGAATTGAACGGCTAAAGACACGCTGCGATTTTTATCTGGAATTTTTTAATCGTCAGATGCTGGCAGCGGCAGAGAAGAACCCGGGTCTGAATGTGGAAGACCAGCAGGATCGATGGCAACTCATGCTGGCGGCCACCGCCTTTCGGATGGTGCTTGGGCGTGCCACCAATTATACCGTTCAAGGGACAGAACGCGATGAAGTCAGAATGGATGTCAAGCGATACTGTGGGGCTTTTCCCGATGGATATGATATTACGGATGACAACTGGTCTGATCTGCGAGAATTCAGTGCTTTGTCAGATCACAGCATTCTGGAGGGTGCGTCCGGTCGAGTTCTAAGCTTCCGGCACAAGGGCTGGATGGAGTTCTTTGCTGGTTGGTTCCTTGCGAAGTACGTAGACGAAAACTGCCTGCCCGCGTTTGACTTTGAAAATATTCGCCCCGCCGTTGACGTCAACGAAAACGCTCAGCCGGGCTTTCAGTCGCTCAAACTGGCAAACTACAAGACGAAAAAGAAGCCCTTGTTTAGCGGGCAACTGAAACGTAAGTCGGCTTCACGTTTGTTTGATGACGTGTTACTTCAGCTGACCAATGATCCTCAGTGGTACTGGATGTGGCGATTTGCCACCGAAATGCCGCGATATCAGCCGAAGGATTCCCCCATACCCAAAGGTCCGGTACACAAAGGCCGACTGGGACGTTCGCTAAGTTGCCTGTTGCTGCAGCCAGCTCGCGAGATTCGCCAAAACGAACTGGCGTGGCGGGCGTTTTATCTGTTTGAACAGGATGATCGGACGGAGGAAGACTTGCGACGGTACCACGATTTGGTGCCCGCAGACGTCCGAAGCGAAGCTTTGCGAAAGTTTCGAGAGCCGGGTCTGCAGGTGGTGGAACAAATCCAGAAACTGACAAAGCAGTGGGATCGTGCCCCGGTGCGTGATACTGCTGATTATTTGCAATGGTTGGCTGACTGGCAGGCTCAAGACAGTAGAACCAAGTCGCTGACGTTTCTTTCGTGTCCCCCCTCTGCCTGGCTGCGAACTGATCCACAGGCTAATGTTCACCGGATGGGTAGTGAACGTTATTATGATGAGCATCCATCTCATTGGGTCCAGGTTCAGCCCTTCCGTTCACAGGCCACTCCGGTTACCCGATGGCTGTATGATGTATTTGATCCCGCCTTCAAGACCAGTCAGACTGCGGACGGCTGGGGCGGCGTGATCGCCACGACGTTGACGGAATACGCGTCGCCTCATCCGGAGGACGATCAAACGACTGTGGACAACTACCCGGTGATAATGACAACGTGGTACGATGCGGTGATGCTCAGCAAATTTCTGGGACCCAACTTCGCAATTCCAACAGAGTGTCAGCATGAAGCGCTGATTCGCGGCGGCAGCACGGGAGATTATTGTTTTGGTGATGATCCCAACGACAATCGGTTAAGCCAATACGGGTGGTGGGCCGAAAACAGCGACGGTCGCACACATCCTGTGGGTGTTTTGAAGCCAAACGGCTTCGGATTGTTTGACGTCCACGGTCAGGTCTGGGAGAGATCACACGACTGGTTCAAGCCCAACCGATACGAGCAACGCGTCAGTACTGCGCCAGTTGCCAGGCACGGCGATACGGGCGAAGCAATTTATGAGGAAGGCCCGCTCCCAGCGTCGGGTTCTTCTGGCGTGCTGCGGGGCTCGTCGTTCGTCGACGTCTACGATCGTGACTACGCTCGAGCCGCCTATCGCCTCTACGACACGCCTGGCAACCGTAACTACGACTTCGGAATGCGTTTGGTGTATTGTGAGCGTGTGGTTTGCCGGTCATCCACGGCCTCTGGTTAATCTGTCTTCTGGACTCTGTGACTCTGCCCTCT
>JAGQQP010000627.1 GCA_020426085.1 Planctomycetaceae bacterium
CGTGGGAGACTGTGCCCAGATAATGAAACCCAGAGGAGGTTTTCTGAAATCCAGATCCATGATTTTCGCGAGTTCAAAAAAATTCCGGCCACTTCTGCGGCGGTCGGTCGATTCCGGCTGCTCCGAACGGAATTTACGAATCAACGCCATCCGCTCCCGGGTCGTTTCTGCTTTACGCAAATCTTCCTGTTCCCAGGGAGAGAGTGTTTTGACCCACTCATCATAAGCGTGCATCACCCGATTGAGTTCCGGCTGGCTGCGCGTCGCTTCATGCAGTTTGCGCAGGCGCTGTTGTTCTTCAGGTGTCAGCTTCTGGAATTTTTCGTAGTTGCGTTTTAACTGTGCGCGTTCGGCTGGAGACATTGCTTCGATCTTTTTGCGGTTCTCCTGTTCGGATTCATTTTCCGGATCGGCAGCGCCCAGCAGCACCATCACACAAACCACCAGCCCACAGGCCAGACCGGCAGCGCGCAGCGCCAGCGACGACAGTCTGGAGTGTCCGTCTGCCACTTTTGCATCATTCTGATTAGCGTTTTGGCTGTTGTGCAATTTCATCGAACGTTCCTGACTTTTTCAATTCTTCCAGAAACTCCAGACTTTGTACTTCTGAATAAGTATCCAGATTTTCGATAAACGAAAATTCTTCCAGCAGGGGATCGGATTCATTGGGGACCCACTGATTGGTGAGCAGATAGCCGAGCATCACCGAGCAGGTCAGTCCCAGAGTCCAGCCCGCAGCGATCCCGGCCCGCCGCAGCTGCTGTTTTGATTTGCGGCTCAATCCGCCGCGCTTCTGTTCTTCTTCTGCCAGCGCTTCCAGCTGCACCGTCTTGATGGTCGAAAGTGTTTTGTCGGTAAATTCCTGCGAAGCTTTAGCAATCGGCAGTTTATCCAGCAGTTCCCAGGTGCGCTCCAGTCCGTCGACGCGCGCACGCGTCTCTTCATCCGTCGACAGCGCCTGCTCGACTTCGATCGCTTCCTGCTCGGTCACTTCCCCGTCGAGGTAAGCAACCAGCTTTTCGAGTTCCTGATCATTCAATTCTTTTTTCATGTGAGGACTCTATTTCGCAGACCTGCTCGAATTAACCGTTAATATGCTTTTCCAGTTGAACACGCAAATTTTCTCGCGCACGTGATAACAATGATTTGACTGCCGCTTCCGAGAGCTTCATGGCAGTGCCGATATCGGCGTAACTCATACCTTCAAATTTATGTAACAGGACCGCCATCTGCTGCCGTTCGTTGAGGGTCCCTAAAGCCTGACGCACCACGGCCTGTGTTTCTTTTAATCCTACCTGCCGTGTCGGCATCATTCCCGATTTTTCTACCAACAACTGCTCTTCGGGACGGATTCCCAGCGGACCGGAATCCTGAGGACTGAGAGCCACCTCTTTGCGTCGGCCTTTGTTCCGCCGCGAATTGCTGGCCAGATTGTTGGCAATCCGGAACAGCCATGTGGAAAACTTCGCCTTGGGTTCATACTTGGCACGCGACCGATATATCCGCAAAAAGACTTCCTGGGCCAGATCTTCCGCTGCTTCCTGATTTCCCAGCAGATGACAGAAAATGCCGACAATCCGGTCCTGGTAATTGGCCACCAACTCGGTGAACGCACCTTCATCGCCTTCCCGGGCGCGCAGCATCAACTGCACGTCAGGATCGCGTAAGTAGGGTGAGTTCACGATTTCCGTTGTAACCACGACTGACTGCTGACTCCCATCTTTCGGGGTAATTGACCCACGTGTACTAAACACGCGGGGCCGTAAAAAGTTTCTCACAGAGTTTGCGAGAAACCCGCTTTTTGTCTGTTTCCAAGCAGGATTGTAACCGTTATCGTCGCTAAACTTACAGGTTAACACAAGTAGCCACCCATAGAAAATGCATTCCTGTACCGCATTCGCTCCGGTTAATCTCGTTGAAACGGGTAGTCCGCAGAGTGGTCTCGGGTATGATAGAAACTGTGATCTTCAGGACTGTACTCCATCCATTTTCTGCTTCCTGCTGACAAAAGGGCCCTCTGAGGAAGTTTCATGACTTTAAATACACTGCCTTTGAGTTATTGCACCAACGTGCATCCCGGGTTAACAGTCGCAGAAATCCTGCAGAAACTCGACGAGTTCACGCTGCCGATTCAAGAGCAGCTGGGCACCCCTCTGGCCGCCGGTTTGTGGCTGGCGCAGCCGGTGATCGAGGAAATTCTCTCGACCCCGGACGGTATCGAAGGCTTCGCTCAGGAAATTCAAAACCGCAACCTGACCTGCTACACGCTGAATGCCTTCCCGTACGGCAACTTTCACAGTGAACGCGTGAAAGAAAACGTCTACCTCCCCGACTGGTCACAGCCGGAGCGTCTGGAATACACAAAAGGTTGTGCCCGGGTACTCGCAGCATTACTACCGGAAGACGTGGAAGGCAGCATCTCCACCGTCCCGCTGGGGTTCAAAAAATTTGAACACGCGCCCGATTTCAGCAAAGTCTGTATTGAACAACTGATCGAACTGGCAACGTTTCTCAAACAGTTGAAAGAAGAAACCGGCCGCACCATTCGCCTGGCAATCGAACCCGAACCGTTCTGTGTGATCGAATTCACACACGAGTTGATCGTCTTCTTCGAACGCCTGTATGAACGCGCCGCCGAAAAGCAACTGCTGGGAACCGTTCGGGAATATCTGGGAGCCTGCTACGATGTCTGCCATCAGGCAGTGGAGTTCGAAGACATTCCGGGTTCGATTCGACAGATTACCCATGCGGAAATTCGCATCAATAAAATTCATATTTCCAACGCTGTCGAACTCGACCGGCCTGGCGAGAATGCAGCCGGTCGTGAATTGCTGGCACAGTATGCAGAGCCCCGCTATCTGCATCAGACGATCGGCAGCCTGCAGAACGGCGACCTGTATCGCATCGTGGATCTGACCAGGGATTTTCTGCTCGATCCGGATTCCCGGTTGAAAGAAACCGAAAAGCTGCGG
>JAGQQP010000628.1 GCA_020426085.1 Planctomycetaceae bacterium
CTTTCTGATGCTTATTAAACTGATTCCCTTTGACCTTTCGACTATCAGAAGCGGTTCAGCCTCTTATTCCCCTCAATACTATCAGTAGATCAATCTCGATGCGTAATCGTCCCGGCAGTAACCATCTGAATTCAGACAGCGATGGGAACGGCAATCCGTTTCAGGTGGATCGTCTGCCCGGACTGCGGGTCTGTCTGTTGGGACTGTTTCTGCTGCTCCCGCTGCTGGCGGTGGGGGGGCGGCTGGCGTTCATTCAGATGATGAATGCCGAGCATTTTTACTCCCAGTTCGGTAAGACAACCGAATCTTTCGAGACGATTCCCAGTCGAGACGGACGCATCGTTTCGATTGATGGTCGCGTGCTGGCAATGGATGTCGAACGCTTCGATCTGCAGGTTCATTACCGCTGGCTGGAAGAACCGCCCGATGAACGCTGGTTAAAACAGCAGGCACTGACTCTGTTGAAACCGGTTGAGCGTCGCCACAAAGAAAAAGTCGAAGCCGCGCAGGAAAAAGTACTCGCGCGTCGCCAGCAGTTGTGGGAAGAACTGGCACTGGTGATGCGGGTTCCGCAGCAGGATCTGTTGACTTCCGGTGATGAGATTCAGAAACGCGTTGAAAAGATCATTCAAAGCGTGAATGAGAGAGCCGAGCAAAAGCGAGCGGAGACGCCGTCCACAGAAGCAGTCGAAGAGACGGCAGAAACCGATCCGGCGAACTACCCGACAGAATTCTGGAAACTGTTGAAAGAAACATTAACGCGGCCTCCGCGTCGTCCGCGCCGGGAACGCATTGTTGTCCGCGAGGAACTGGACTATCACACCATCAGGTCAGGGATTCCGCGCGAGATCGCGCTGGCGATTTCTGCACATCCGGAACACTTTCCCGGCGTGAATATCCAGGTGGCCACTCTCCGCGAGTATCCACAGAAAACGATTGCGCCGCACGAACTGGGCATTCGACATCGCATTGATGAGAAAACACTGGCTGCCAGACAGCAGCAGTTTCCGCAGGGAGATCCGCTGGATTATCAGGAAGGGGACCGGATCGGCAAAATGGGAATTGAACGTTCCTATGACCGATTCCTGCGCGGCTTGCGTGGCTTAAAACGCGTCGTGAAAAACCGACAGGGGGAAATCATTCGCAGCGAAGTCGTTCGTGAACCCAAGTCAGGCGATGACGTCGTATTGACTCTGAATACACGACTGCAGAGTGAAGTTCAGAACCTGCTGGATCAGTCGCTGGACGAACTGGCGCAGGAGAAGGATGAACAGGGTTCCCCCGTCATCGAGCCTTCCACGGGAGGCTGTGTTGTCGTGCTTGACGTCCGCAGCGGTGCGATTGTCGCCACCGCGTCCGCGCCGCGATATGACCTCAATCTGCTGTTGAACCCTTCACCCGAGGAATGGCAGGCGGTACTGGATGATCCCCGCCGTCCTTTGTTCCCCCGGGCGACGCAGATGATGCTGCCCCCAGGTTCGACTTTTAAAGCGCTGACATCAATCGCGCTGCTGGAAAGCGGCAAGATCGATCCGGATGAAATGTATCCCTGCCGCGGTTATCTGGACCGTCCCGATCGACATCGCGACTTCATTTACCGCCACTATGGAGTCGGTCACAACGACATCAATCTGACGCAGGCGTTATGCCAGTCCTGCAACGTCTACTTTTTTCAGGCGGCCCGCACGATGGGACCCGAGACAATCTGCCACTGGGCAGATCAACTGGGATTTGGCAAGCCGACCGGTATCGATATTCCCGGCGAACGGGGTGGTCATCTGCCTGACCCTTCACCCGACCGGAAAAAAGGCAAGTCCCCCTGGTATCCGGGTGACACGCTGGGCATTGCCATTGGTCAGTCCCGGTTGACAGTGACGCCGTTACAGATCGCGCGGCTCATGGCGGTCGTCGCCAATAATGGCGAACTGGTCGTACCGCATCTGGCTTACAGCATTGTCCCTTCTGCGGAATCGACGACCACCACCCGACAGATCATCTCACATCCCCAGCGCTACGTGAGCGGCATTCATCCGGATACGCTGGAGCGGGTGCGCGAAGGACTGGTCGATGTGGTGGCGAATCCTCATGGAACCGGTTACAAAACGGTGCGGATGAAAGAAATCAGCATCGCCGGCAAAACAGGGACCGCGGAGACCGGCGGAGGCAAAAACGATCACGCCTGGTTTGCCGGTTTTGTACCAGCGAACCAGCCCAAATATGCATTTGCCGTTGTGATCGAGCACGGCGGTTCCGGCAGTCGTGTCGCCGGGCCTGTCGCGCAGAAACTGGTCCGCGCAATGCTGGAGACCGGATTGCTTCACCCCACGGCAGCGAAACTGCAGGCCAACTGAAAGCGATGAATTTTACTTCGCTTCTTTTTTGGGCGGGATCAATGCTTCCGGCTGATCGATATTCAGATAGTGCCCATGATCGGCGGTGAGAATCACCAGCGTTTCATCCCAGTTGCTGTTCTTTTCTACCCAGTCGGTGATGACTTTAAACGCGGCGTCACCGCTTTTGACAGCGCCGATGGAGTTGTCCAGATTATTATCGTGATTGGCCCAGTCGACATCACCGGCTTCGACCAGCAGCCAGAACCCCTGTTTGTTCTGGCCGAGAACGGCGAGTGCTGATTCGGTCATGTCGGCGAGTGTCGGGTTTTCTGAGATATCCGATTCCGAGTAGACTTCTGCACTGTTCTTCAATCCGGGTGCCGGCTGGTAATCGCCGTCCGCTGTCTGAAACGGTAGATGCGCTGCGTAATTCTCGACGCCATAAACGCCCAGCAGTCGCGTTTTATTTTTAATGGCGGCTTCAGTAGCCTGCTTCAGGCCGTCTTTTCCTTTGACCTGGGGAGTTCTCAAAGCGACCGTATATTTTCCGCCCTGTTTGACGTCTGCTTTGGTGATGGTTTCTTCCGAGATGTATTTCCAGCCGGGAACGAAGTTCTTGCCATGCGATTTAGCC
>JAGQQP010000062.1 GCA_020426085.1 Planctomycetaceae bacterium
AAAGGGGTACAGGTCATGATCGAAGGCCCCGGTCATATCTCCTTCGACCAGATCGAGTTCAACATGAAGCTCCAGCGGACACTATGCCACGGTGCCCCCTTCTATGTACTGGGACCACTGGTCACCGACATCTTCCCGGGCTACGATCATATCACCAGTTGTATCGGAGCAACCGCAGCCGGCTATCACGGTGCCAGCATGCTCTGCTATGTGACTCCGAAAGAGCACCTCGGACTGCCGAAAAAAGACGACGTCAAACAGGGCTGTATCGCCTACAAGATTGCCGCCCATGCCGCTGACGTCGCATTGGGAATTCCCGGAACCCGCGATCGTGACGATGATCTCACCGAAGCCCGGGCTGCCCTCAACTGGGAAAAACATTTTGAACTGAGCTTCGACCCGGATACCGCCCGTGCGTTACACGACGAAGACCTGGACGTGGATACCGACTTCTGTGCCATGTGCGGACACGACTGGTGCAGCGTGCGTATCTCCAAAGAGATCCAGGAATTCATGTCAGGTAAATCGGAAGATTATGCCTGGGATAAAGCGAAAAAATCGCTGGCATTAACCGTTGAGCAACAGGAAATTCTGGAAAAGCGCGGCGTACTCAGCCCGGACGAAATTCACAAGCTGGCATCCAAAGTCAAAAAAGAAATGGCTGGCGAACAGGATAAAGCTTCCTGCCACAGTGATTATGTCGCCCCCGAAGAAGCACAACAGATGCAGACTTCGAAACAACTCCCGGTGTTGAATCAACGGCCATAACTGCAGACCAGCTGCTGGTGGAGGTTGATGTCATCAATGGGTTCAGTGCGTGGTTCTAATGATTCACCTGCACTGAACCTGAAACGACCTCACCTCCGGTCAGTGCTGAGATTTCTGTCAGGAGATTCAGGTCCAGCTAAACTGTTTCTACTTCAACGAGTACAAAAGGGCAGCGAACGATCTCGAATCATCGATTAAATCTGTAATAGCCGCCTGCAGCCAGCACGCATACAATCGCCAGTTTGACAATCGACGTCCAGAATCGAGTATTAGCAGTGAAGCCTGCGTTACATTTTGGACAAGGCGCAGTAGTTCCATGGCCGCTCGCTGAAAACTTCAGATTGCATTTCTCGCAAGTGTACATGTTCTGCCCTGATGACGACGCTCCGGGAAAAGACGGATTATTAGCTGCCAGCTGATTATTCTGTGTTTTATCATTACAGTAAGGGCACGGTGCAGTCGCACCCTGATAAAAGTCTGTCTTGAAGGATCGAGAACAATTCTCACATTGATAGACGCTGTCAGACCACTTCAACCCACAATGTGGACAACTCTCAAAAGTGAGTGATTCAGATTGATGAGTCTTTTTACATAGCTGACAGGTAAATGTATTCGGCTTGAATGCGTGATTGCCAGGCATGCTACTGTTAGCATTCTGATTTGAGAAGGGATCATTACCCGCCATTGCACCAGGAAATCGACCGGCCATGCCTCGATTCATTCCTCCTGGTGTTCCTTGATTCGCTCCTCCATTCATGGCCAGCTGCTCGGTCTGTTTCTGCTTACGTGGTTTGATCAGGCTCAGATCAGAGTCACTGAAGAATTCTGTTATGAACAGCTCTTCTTTCTTACCGGTATTCAGCACAGCGACAGATTCACCGTAAGCCAGACGAACGAATTTCCCTTTCAGCTTTCGATTATTTAAATCGGTAAACACATAAAACTCTTTTTCCCTCTCTTCCGGGGTGAGCGTCACCTCGGTCGTTTCCGGGAAAAAGTTACCGGGTATTTCTTTACCCAGACGTTCCTGCACATAGATCTGGTCTTCGGCACTGAAGTTCTTGTACGGAAATTCCTGAACCACTCCTGTTTTTGTAATCAACAATGAGACATTGCCATCCTCCATTTTGACATAGGAGGCTGCGACCGAATTACCTGATAAATCGGTCCACTTACGTTGAAAATTAAGTTTCATGAACTGTTTCAGTCTGGTTGGCGACAGACTGGGATCGGGATCCTCACGATAGGCCAGGGGAATTTCATCAAACCGCCCATGCATTTTCAACGCATCCCGCAACAGTTGCAGATCTTCCGGGATCAATGTGCCTATATGCACGTTGATAAAACCAACCGGATTACCCAGGAACACCACTTCCCGACCGTTAACACGTATAAATTTCGCTTCCGATTTCTTCCCCTGCTTGTCAGTCCAGACCCGATATTCATTCACGACAGCAACCAGTTTGGGATCAATATCGGTATTCGCTTTTTCCACATCCGATTCTTCGTCTGCTTTAACTGGTTTAGCAGCATCGCTCATTGCTGTACCCGCTTCCATTTTTGCAGGTGCCGTTGCAGGACCGATCTTCGCCCCCGGTTCAGAGGCTCTGGCCTTCAGCGATTCAGGAAGAAGTGCAACCAGGTTATTGTGCTGATGATAAGCAATGATCCATTCGATGTCTTTTTCACTGAGTTCATCCAGAGGCACCTGGACAGAACCGCCAGCATCCTTCAGCAACGTGACCTTCCCTGTTGCACCCACAGAAAGCAGTTTAGCAGTATGTCGGGTACCGTCTTTCAATGTGAATTCACGGACCGTAAACGGTTTGAATGACTCTTTCTCAACAGAGGGTTTCGCTGTATCAGCGGGCATCGATTCTGCAGCAGGTTTCGCGGAAGACGGTTCTGAAGCAGGTTGAGGGGGTGCAGGTTCTGCTGGCGAGGTCGTGTCAGATCCCGTTGACTTGACGACCTCTTTTTGTGGTTTTCGATACTCCGGTGGAAGAAAACTTAACAGTTTTTTCCGTTTGTGATATTCGTAGATCCAGTTCAGATCTTTCACGCTCAATTTCTCAAGGGGGACATACACTGTCCCCTCTCCCTCCAGACTGAGAGTGGCCGTCGGACCTTTAACTGTAATCAGCTTCCCAGTCGCCTGAGTCCCATCGCGATAGGTCCAGTTGCGCACGGTGAAGCGTTCATAACTTTCTTCAGCTGACAACGGGTGAGAGAGTAGCGACAGGTAAAGTATCGTGCACAAAACAGCAAAATGCTTTTTTGTCGTCTTCATTGTGACCAGCCCATGTAATAGAATGAGGATCGAGGCGCTTCTGAAATTGCCGAAACAAACCACTAATATAATAACAACCACCAGAATAGCCGACATTCGTTCAACTTAAAATACTGAACATTGATTTTTTCCGAATCAAGGAAGAGAGGTGTCTCAGAATTCCCTTGATCCGTAAAATCCCACTAATCAGCGTCATAGAGAAGGCGATTGCGTTCTGAAAATCTAACTCTGTTTTTTCATCATTTGGACAGATATAATACATTTTGTGCAGTAATCCCGTTATCGTCCGTTTAAATTCCCAGTAAAGGAGAGTGATTCGCTTTATGCTGAAATCTTTGAAGGGGCAATTCTTAATCGCATCCCGTAAGCTGAACGATCTTAATTTTTATCGATCTGTTGTGCTGATCGTGGAACATAACGAACAGGGAGCCACGGGCCTGATAATTAACCGTCCTTCTTCCTTTTCGATCACGAATGCTTTATCTCGCTATTTTGATATGCCCAAACTCGAGGATATGGTATTCATGGGTGGGCCTGTCGAACCAAACGGCATGTTTGCCCTGCATAACGCCGGAGACCTGGAAAAATCAACAGAAGCGATCGTACCGGACCTGTTCATGGGCAGCAGCCCGGAAATCTTCGAACAGGTAATCTGGAGAATTTCAGAAGGTGATCCCCATCTGGATTTTCGGATCTTTTTCGGTTGTGCAGGCTGGGCACCCTTGCAGCTGGAATCCGAAATAAATCGGATGGACTGGCTCTATACCCCTGCAATGACGGAAGACATCTTCGAAATAGACCCCTATGATATCTGGGACACTCTGATGGAGCGTGCGATGGCAGAACGACGATTCCTGCCTCAGGAAACGGCTCACCCCGAGTGGAACTGATAAACGCTGCCGACTGACTGACCTTAGAACGAACTATTAATCTACCTGAAAACAAAGTATCTTCTCGCATGACGCCCATTCAGATCAAAGACCCGGAAACCGGTTCCTTCGCCAGCATTTTACCCGAGCTGGGATTCAACTGTTATGAATTCCGGGCAATGTTAGATGGTCAGCCAATTGATGTCATCGACGCACATCCCGATTTTTCATCAGGAAACCAACGCCCGAGCAGCAGTGGGATTCCCATTCTGTTCCCCTTCCCGAACCGCATCGCCAACGCGCAATTTCAGTGGGAGGGAATTACTTATGAGCTCCCCGCTGACAAGACGTATCACGACAAAACCGGGAATGCCATCCATGGATTCTGCCTGGACCTTCCCTGGCGGGTCATATCGCAGGAAGAGTCTGCTGTGACAGGCCAGTTTCAACTGAGTATCGATGGAAAACACCGACTGAAATACTGGCCTGGTGACATTTTTATTGAAGTCCGATATGAAGTCAAAGGGACTACTTTACGGGCAGACATCCGCGTCGGTAACCCAAGCTCCGTTTCTGTTCCCTGGGGACTGGGGACACACCCTTATTTTAAAGTCCCCCTCTCAGAATCAGGCGATGTCAAAAACTGTCTGGTCGAATCGCCGGCAAGCGAGGAATGGGTGCTCGAAAACTGCCTTCCCGTCGGCATCAAAAAGTCAATTGGAAAATCACACGACCTGCGGGAAGGGGCCTGGCTGGATCAGCTGCAGGCAGATGATATTCTCACTGGCATGCCTGAAGATATCGAACAATACGAATGTCTGATCATGGATGAACAGGCTGGGCTGGTCATCTCTCAGGACTACGATGCGATCTTCACCGAGCTGGTGGTATTCACGCCTCCTGACCGGGATTGCGTCTGCCTGGAACCATACACGTGTGTGACTAATGCGATCAATCTACTCAGCGCTGATGTGGAAACCGGACTCCGGGTACTTCCCCCGGAATCGGAGATCAAAACCTGGATCGAAATCCGGGCCGGTAAAGTAATTGTCTGATTGAACGTCGGGAGAAACAGGATGACAAATCGAACCTGTCTGCTGCTGAGTCTGACACTCTTCACCCTGCTTCCCGCACAGGTCTACTCCCAGTCGGATAGTCTGCGCAAAAAAAACATACAGCAGACTTCATCGGTTGGTCCGCAGACAAATGCTCAAAGCCTGAAGTTACTCAACGACATCGAAGCCCGGCTCAAGGGGGTGAATCAGCCGGCCGCCCATCAACCTCCCGTATCCGGGCAGACCTCGGCGTTTATCATCGTTGGCGATACAGTCAGGGACGTTACCTTCAACCGCGCGCCCAATGGAATGCATTTTCTCCTGACTCGTCTGATTCTGGTTAACCAGGGGCCAGAGCCCCTCAAACTGATACGCAGCCAGATAAAAGCGATGGTAGATGGTCAGCAGTTTCCCCTTCGTGCTTTACCTGCCAATCTATCCAATCAGGTTGTCCAGTTAGGAAAACGCAGCCAGCGACTCAGTAGTTTAAGTTTTCAAGATCAGGTTACCGTCCCCCCCGGTGAACAGGACAGTCTGTGGATATTACTCACTGACTTACCAGGAGCGCCCCGTATTCCTGAAATCGAATTTCAGGTCACTGTCGATAATCAGACACTGAAACTGAATGTAAACCACTTCGAACTCGGTAAATTGCGATATGAAGTCAAATTGCTGGGGCCCAGTGAGTGTCTGGCTGAATTGACTGTCAGCGGAGAAATAAATTCGATCAATATCGGAAGCCTGATTCAGGTGATCGATCAACTGACGATGCAGAACATCAAACGTTTCGTCATGCATTTCCCGGATCCGAAAACTCAGATCGACGAATCGGTCAGAAACTGGCTGCCTCGCGCTGCAAATCAGGTGGGGACGAATGCCATGGTGAATTCTCCTTTCCCTGTCTTTCCCAACATGATCACGGAACTGCATCTGTCCGGGGAAGTGTTTAAGGATGCCAGAGTTCCTTATCTGGGAATCAAGAAAGGCCAGGTCACGCATGAAAAAGAATCAGAGGCGATTCACGCCGCACTCGACAGTGCCATGAGTGTCCTGACCAGGGAAAAAGTTGCAGAGCAGATCCGGACAGGATCACCGGCGGTGAAAATCGCAGCCCTCATCAGTGGCGGTAGACAGCTGACAAATGAAGAATTGCCACTGATTCTGGAACTCACATCCGATCCCGACCCGCTTGTACAACAGGCTGCATTATTTGCCCTACGTTATCTCGGCGATGCTCGCGGCTACGAACGCTTGGCTCAAGTTGCCAGGACGGTCGGTCCTCAATCGGAAGTCGCGGTTGCCAGCCTGGCAGAATCCCGGTTTGCCCAGGGCCAGATGATACTGTTGAAACTGCTGAAAGAAAGCCCTCCCACCTCGCAGAAAACGATGATTGGAATTATTGCCCAGAGTCCGCGCCCGCAGTGGGGAGACGCCATCTATGAATTCATCTCCAGTGACAATCTGGAGCTTCGAAAAGCGGCAATCAAAGCACTGGTCCTCAATGGTCATCCGCGACTCTTCGAAGTATTGACCAGTGCGCTGCAGTCGCCCAATCCGGAAATCCGCGAAGTGGCCTTTCAGGAACTGATTCAGCAGAAAGACAATGAGAGTGAGACATTGGCCTTGAACTATGTTCTATCGCAGCTGGAACAGATTGCACCAACCCAGACCATGCTTTCTTTCATCGATCGACTGAAAGATCCCCGTGCCATCCCCCTGCTGTTTCGACACCTGGGAAATCTGAAGCTCGACTCCGGCCTGCGGATTACCATCATTAAAACGCTGGCCTCAATTGGAGACCAGACTGTGGAATCCGGCTTCCTCAAAATTTATCCGCAAGCAAATACGAACGAAAAACTACTGATACTTGCTTCGCTACAGAAAGTCGAATCGCCTCAATATTTTGAACTGGCTGAACGGGCTTTGAATGACAGCGACCTGAAGATTGTTAACGGGGCGATCGACAGTTTACGGAAATCTAATTCCATCGAAGCCGTCAAATATCTGCAGAAAACATTGCGTAAAACCGATCAGGCCTCCGTCTGGAATGACATTTATATGTCTCTGGTTTCCATAGGTACGCCTGAAGCGCGTCGGATTATTATGGATGCCCGCTTTGAAGGAAATTTCGATGAGAAAAAAAGAGCTGCGGCAAACGCGCTGAATAATATTTATACACGTTCACCCGGTTATCAGTATGTGAAAAATGGCGACCTCGAGCAGGGAAGAAAACAATACGAGGAAGCCCTGGAACAATATCAGACGGCTCTCAGCATCGATTCTCTGCTCGTCCCCGCCTATCAGGGGATCGTTAACGTTCAGAATGCGATGCAGAAATATGATGAAGCCCTCAAAACCGCAGACCAGGGACTGCAAATTGACAGCATGCATGCGCGATTGTATGTCGCGAAAGGCATGATCTACAGTAACCAGTCACGATCGGAAGAAGCCCTGCAGCAGTTGCACAAAGCGATTGAAATCGCTCCCCTCGATCATTTTGCTTATGTGATGCTGGCATCGCATTATTCCAAACACAATCAAAACGAAAAAGCCCTGGAAGCCTATGATGGCGCCATCCATGCCAACCCGCGTTATATGAGTCTGTACGATTTTAAAGCCGATCTGCTGCTCTCGCTGAAACGTCCCGACGATGCCATTAAAACTTATGACCAGGCGATCCAGGTCAATCCAGGGCAGATCAAAGCATATACCAGTAAGATTATTCTGCTCCGCAAACTCAAACGTTATGAAGAAGCTATCGCTGTCTGCGATGCGATCCTGGCAGAAAACAGTCTGAAGCGAGATCCCCGGTATGTGATGTATGCCTATATCAATAAAGCTCATACTTATTCCGAAGCCGAGGAATGGGAAAAAGCGCTGCACGTGTACGATCAGATGATTCAGAAAGATGACCGTTATCTGGACGCTTACTCGGGACGGGGGCATATCCATTTACAGCGGCAGGACTGGCAGGCCGCTCAGAGAGATTTCCAGAAAGCATTCGATCTCGACAACAAGAGTTCACAGGCCATTACCGGCCTGGCGATCTGCATGGTCTATAACCATCAGGACGACAAGGCCATTTCATTCGTCAAAGAACAGTTGAAAAACTTCGAGGAGGATGGCCTGTTTCACTACAACGTCGCCTGCGTCTACGGACGGGCGTTGATCAATCTGAAGGATAAGAATAAAACACCTGAGGTTCAAAAAACCATTAAGGGTTACCAGGAAGCTGCCATTCAGCATCTGCACAAGGGTTCCGAACTTGGATTTCAGGATGTGGAGTGGATGCAAAAAGACCCTGATCTCAGTGAATTGCACCCACTCCCCACGTTCAAAACGCTGGTTCAGACACTTCAGAAAAAAGAGAATCCACTGCAGTAGATTGCCTGTGAAAAATCATCTTTTTTTCACCTAAACTACTGACCGTACTAAATTTAACGCATCTCGACTGCAGGTAACACTTTCCCTGCTTTCCTGACTGTAGATTGCCGTTTTCTCAAAACAGCCTTTCTGCTACAGTTCCACACCCCATCTTCCAGGCAACGCACCAGTGAACTCCAGGTCTGCGTGAAGTCTGTTTTTCTCCCCATTTCAGAGTGAGTTTCGTGATGCATCGTCATCCTGTCCTGATTATTTATTCGACTCTGCTGACACTGCTGGCGGCAACACCGCTTCCGGCTGAAAATCCGCCTGCAACTCAGTCTGCCGTCAAACACAATCATAATGATCCGCGACAGATTCTGACTCAATGGTCGGCTGCTTCCAGCTTTCTGTCTCCAGTCGGACCACAGTCAACGATTGAAAAATTCAAAAAGGAGAACCAGGCTTACTTCAGCGGGCATGAGCTGACACTGATTTCCGAATTTCAACGCCCCATCTCGGCTCAGACCTTACTGACAGAATACGACTGGCAAGTCGTCAGTAAAACGGATTCCGTTATCGTTCTGAAGGGGGTCCCCAGAGATGTCTTAACCCGGCATCTGTGCAGACCCTTTGAACTGCAGATCAACACACGATCCATGCTGCCCGAATCGTTAACTTTTTTACCCGGTAACACAAAATCACAAGCCGGGTTTGCCGCAGTTGAATTAACCGCATTAAAAGAAGTCCGTAAGACCCCCGTCATCGCAGTACATCCGAAACCGAATTTCGTTTCACAAACCGTCGCCAAAGCGATCTTCCCTCAGGATGTCTCTACGTTAAAACCTGTAAAAGGAAATCCGATTCAACGAATTTCTTTTTCCCAGACCAGTGCTGAAAACCGAAACAAAACTGAACTTCATGAAATTGAAATATTGGTGGAACGCTGGTTGACGGCATCTCGCAGAATTGGTTCGGTGAAACTCGGAAATGGAATTACCCTCTTTCCACGCAGTGAGCAGCAGAAATTACTGGATGCCGAGACGGCTCAAAATAATACGAACCTTTCGACCAGAGCAGTCTACCTGTCCGCCATGCAGAACCTGTCCTCGTGGCTCATGAACGTCGATCAGAGTACCTTCGAAATCGAATCGTTCAGCATTGAATTATCAACGGATGATCCGGGACCGTTAGTATCAAAATACATTACACTGAAACTTAAGCCTGATCCGAATCAACCCCAGCCCGGCTGGCAGTCTGTTGAACTGGAATTTCACACTTCTCAATCACTGCCCATTAAAATCAGCGAAACCAGAAACCATCAGGTGGTTCAGTTTCTCCTGTCGGGCATGGACGTGAATTATACGGAGTGAATTCCGGAGCTTATTCGCTCGGCGGTTCCCAGTCACCCCAGTGTTCAAGATAATGCTGATACGCTTTATTGGATTTCGCTTCCCGCTCCAGATATCGATACGCTTCTGTAACAATATCCTGCTCATCTTCAAGACTGAGTAAACCCGCCAGGACCCGGGAGCGGAGAAAGACAAAATAGGTATCCAGTACATCACATCGGCAGTAGTCGTTGATTTCATCGACTTTCCCGGCATCATACATCGACTGCACCTGTGAACCGTCAATGCCGGTTTTGCCCGGTTTGCCAATCAGATTGGCCAGCAGGTTCAGCCCTCCCGTAATCCGGCCGGCACCGAAATTAGAAAACAGATCCATCAGGTCAAGATGAGCGCCGGTATTATACCGGTTGCGGGACTGATCAAAACTGCGTGCGTTCACATTGAACCATTCCGGCAGAGAAATGCCATAGCGATATGCCGCCAGTTCCAGAACTGGCAGATCATATCCACGACCATTGAACGTGACGAACGTCGGCTGACCATAGTGCACCCAGCCCTGCCAGAATTTCTTCGTGATGACATGCGGGCGGAAGTCAGGAGCATCCAGGACCGTCAGATCCTGGAGTCGATAATCTTCAGAAAGCTTGGCCACCGCGACAGAAACCGGCAACATGAAAGTGGCGGGAATAAAATCACTGCCCGTCGATTCCACCTGTTCAGCCTGATAGCGGGCCAGAGCTTCAGCCGGGGACAATTCCTCCCCCGGATAACGAACACGGGAAATCAGATCTCCGTCGGCGATCGCTTCCACATCAAATACAAGATACGATACTGGGGGCTGAGGCACGTTCTGACTCGCAATTTACAGGTGAAGTGATGATAATATCTGCGTGAAACATGTTAACTGACGAACAGCATTCAGAGCCAGGCCAGTCGGGATTTCCGGTCCTGGTAAATGGCCCCTTCCATTCGGTTCTGCTGACCAGTATAAACAATAAGAAGCGTTTCGAGTAGTTTGGTCTTTTGTTGCAAAGGCAGTCAGGGTTTATGGCCGACCAGGAAGAGCATCTGATGGTTCAGGAAGATGATGAAGCACAACGTGATCTGGAAGCACAGGCCATCCGCGGTCTATCCAATGCGTATCTGCTGATGCGCGAGGAAATTGGCAAAGTCATCATCGGTCAGTCCGAGGTTGTGGATGAGATCCTCATCTCCCTGTTCAGCCGGGGCCACTGCCTGCTGGTCGGTGTACCGGGACTGGCTAAAACACTGCTGGTCAGCACGATTGCCAAAATTCTGCACCTCTCATTTCGTCGAATTCAGTTTACCCCGGACCTGATGCCTTCCGACATCACTGGGACAGACGTTCTGCAGGATGATCCGGAAACCGGGCATCGTTCCTTTCAGTTCATGCAGGGCCCGCTTTTCACCAACGTCCTGCTGGCAGACGAAATTAACCGGACGCCTCCCAAAACTCAGGCTGCACTCCTGGAGGCCATGCAGGAACGCCATGTCACGGTCGGCTCGAATACCTATCGTCTTCCGGAACCTTTTTTTGTACTGGCAACACAGAACCCGATCGAGCAGGAAGGTACCTACCCACTGCCGGAAGCACAGCTGGACCGATTCATGTTTAATGTGGTCGTGAATTATCCAACCGCTGCGGAAGAACTGATGATCCTCAAACAGACGACCGGGAATCAGAAACCGGAACTGGAAGCCGCTTTAACAGGACGACAGATTCTGGCGCTCCAGGAAGTGGTCCGCAAAGTTCCCGTCGCCGAGCATGTTTTTGTTTACGCACGGGACCTGGTACGGGCCACTCGTCCGGGCGAAGCAACCGCCCCCAAATTTGTCAAAGAATATTTATCATGGGGTGCCGGGCCGCGTGCAGGACAGTTCCTGATTCTGGGAGCGAAGGCGCGGGCCATACTGGAAGGGCGATTCCATGTCTCAACCGAGGACATCAAATCGGTCGCCCATGCCGTTCTCAGGCATCGTATTGTTACCACTTTTCAGGCAGACAGCAAAGGACTTGCTCCCGACGATATTATTGACATGCTGATTGAACATGTTCCCAACCAGCTTAAAACTCAGGCGAAAGAAGCCGCAAAGGGGTAACGGTTATCCTCACGGGGTTACCGACTTTGAAATACTGACCTGTCATGTCGATACCAGCTTCACAACGAATCTTTCTCGATAACAATTCCACGACGCGCCCCCTGGATGATGTGGTGGATCTGGTTGCAGAACAGTATCGAACACACTATGCCAATCCCGGCAGCACCCATGCAGATGGGCGTCAGGCGCGCAGAGTTCTTGAAGATGCCCGCGAACAGCTGGCATCACTCATGGGCGCTCATCCCCAGGAAGTGATTTTTACCAGTGGGGGTACGGAATCTATCAATCTGGCCATCCAGGGATTTTTGTCTGGTGCGCCCGGAGAAATTGTTTTACCAGCCGGGGAGCATCCGGCTACGGTCAATACCATTCGACGTCTGGCACCACGGGGGATGAAACAGATTCAACTGCCTTTAGACAGTGATGGCCGAATTGATACCGATGTACTTCAAAAACTAAATTGGGATCACGTTCAACTGACGACTTCCATCCTGGCTCATA
>JAGQQP010000629.1 GCA_020426085.1 Planctomycetaceae bacterium
GCACATGGTGCTTTACTCCCCGACGATTTAGCATCTGGGAAAGCGCTTCGGATTTTTCTATAGAAATAGTACCCACTAAGACAGGCTGACCCTTGGTATGTAATTCTTCTATCTTTGCAGCGACTGCTTTAAACTTAGCTTTTTCATTTTTATAAATTAAATCTGGCTCATCCACACGTGCTAAGGGCTTGTTAGTGGGCACTACCATCACATCTAAATTATAGATCTTAGCAAACTCAGGAGCCTCTGTATCGGCCGTACCCGTCATACCAGAGAGTTTTTCGTACATACGGAAGTAGTTTTGAAAAGTAATCGTTGCTAAAGTTTGGTTCTCATTTTCTACGGTAACGCCTTCTTTAGCCTCTACTGCTTGGTGTAGACCATCACTCCAACGACGACCATCCATTAATCTTCCTGTAAACTCGTCTACAATAATTACCTGACCATCTTTAACAACGTAGTCCTTATCTTTCTTAAAAAGCACATGGGCTTTTAAGGCTTGATTCACATGGTGGAGGATATCGATATTTTTGGGATCGTAGAGGTTTTCCACATTTAATAATTTTTCTACGTGAGTCACACCGTCCTCAGTCAAAACAGCACTTTTGGCTTTTTCATCAATAGTAAAGTCTATGTCTTTTTTGAGGTTGGGAATAATACTATTAATACGATAATATTTATCGGTGGATTGTTCGGCCTGACCACTAATAATCAAGGGAGTCCTCGCCTCGTCAATTAAGATGGAGTCGACTTCGTCCACAATGGCAAAATGAAGTGGCCTCTGCACCATGGCTTGGGCATCAAACTTCATATTGTCTCTTAAATAATCAAAGCCAAACTCATTATTAGTCCCATAGGTTACATCAGCCCCATAGGCCTTCTGACGTTCTTCTTGATTAAGTCCCGGCACCACCACACCAGCACTTAAACCCAAAAAGCGATAGATTTGCCCCATCCACTCCGCATCCCTTGTGGCTAGATAGTCGTTAACCGTCACCACGTGCACTCCCTGGCCCGGAAGCGCTCGCAAAAACGCGGGCATCGTGGCAGTCAGCGTCTTCCCCTCGCCCGTCTGCATTTCGGCGATATGCCCTTCGAACAGTGCGATCGCGCCCATGATCTGCACTTCAAAGTGCTGCATGCCGAGGACGCGTCGCGCTGATTCACGCACCAGCGCGTAGGCTTCCGGCAAAAGTTTGTCGAGTCGCACGCCGGCGCGCGCTTCCCAGCGAACTTTGCGGCCGCGGGTGAGCAATTCTTCGTCACTCAGCCCCTGCAATGTATCGCTGAGCCTGATAATTTTGCGGGACATCGCCCGCCAGCGTGAACGCCGCGCAGCGGATGGGATAAAACCAGTCTTCAGGCCGTGAAGTATTTTGGAGGAGAGACTCATGGCGTCGATTGTAGCAATTCATTTTTTCGGGAAAAAGCCCTTGTCAGCATCCGAATTTCTGCTTCGCTGCAGGCCAGCCTGCAGACTCAGCAAATTTGATTTCAGGCGGACAGGAAATGAAACAGATTCCGGGCTCCGCGTTTCGCACAGGTCAATTCTGACGACCACCGCGCCTGATTCCCGGACGAATGCGGCCGATTCCTCCGACCGTCGCGAATCCATCAGGAAGATTCCCCGAGTATCACCGGGCCGATTTTTCCAGACCGTCAAAAATTCCGCCCGATCCGTCTTAGACAGTGTTTCCTCGAGCCCCCAGTGCAGGTACTGCAGCTTCCAGCCCAGCCGCTCAATCAGATACTGGTAGTGTGGCGTGTCCGCAACGACCAAAATCGGCTCGTCGCTTGTAGTCGCCTTCAGCGTGGCAATCGTTGGATTGAGCGCGTTGATTTCTGCCGACAATTTGGCTTCCGCCGCCTCGATGATCGGCGTGTGTTCGGGCAGCAGATGTTTGCAGCTGAGGCTTACTGCGTGGACTTGTGCGATACAGAGATTCGGATCAAGCCAGGTGGCCCACACAGTTCCCGGATGACTGTGTTTTCCATCAGGGCCGTGTTGGTGAGTGATTGCGTCCGGGATGCGAATGAATTGGTCGTAGTAGCCTGACGCCGTATCACGCAGCCTGGAGCCAGGGAGCGCGACGCGGGATTTCCAGGGTTCATATCCCGCACCGCTGATCAGAATCAGCGCCGCCTGCTGAAGTTTGCGGGCGTCATCCGCTGATGGTGACCACATGAACGAAGACGTACCGTCGGGGACAACCAATGTGACATCAGCCGCGGCGTTCACAAGAGTTTCTGTGATTTCCAGTAACGGGCGACTGGTGACTATAATAAGCGGTCGATCAGCCCTCGAATTTTCAACCTGTCCTGGCGATCCCTGCCCAGGCGATCCGGAGTCAGGCTGGCTGCAGCCCAGCAGGACTCCGGGAAGGAGAATGGTTAAACCCCATACGCGCAGACCGGCGTGCATCAGTACTGACTCGCAAATCGCTGAGGATCCTTCGAAAACAGCGTCATCGTTTCACGTGCTCGGAACAGATACAGGCGGTCTCGATACCACAACGCGTAGTCGAGCTGGCCCGGCTGCTCTTCACCGCTGTTCACCAGAACCACGACATCGTTACCCCCCGCGGCCGGTGCGTAACGCGACGGCTCTGCGTCAAATGCGATTTTAGCTTCCGAGGTCGAGAAATAGTATGTCTGCAGTCCGAATGTAGAAGCAAATTGCGGGTTTGATTCAACAAGCTCGCGGTGTTCCCGCAGCTCCACCGGGCAAAATCCCTTGAATCCCGTTTGGCCGGCACGCACCAGAATCTGACGCTGTTGACGCTGGCGGCGTTCCTGCTCCGCCGTCTGTCGCAAACGCTCCGTATCGACGGCATTCAGCGCCGCCGGAATGTTTGGCTTTGGGGCCACTGCAGGCGCCGCCGAATCCATAGCCGGGACGGCAGCGGGATCCGGCGAGGCAGAATTGGAGGTTTCTGCGGCGGGTGTCTTGAATAACAGTTCG
>JAGQQP010000630.1 GCA_020426085.1 Planctomycetaceae bacterium
CCCGTGTTCGGTGAGATACAGGGTGACTTTTTCATGATGGGCCAGCTCGTCAATGGCCTGCTGGTACGTGAAAGCGGGAACCAGCGGGTCATCCTGTGAAGTAATAATCAGCGTTGGCACATTGATGTGCGCGAGGACCTCCGTCGGGCTGCAGCGCGTGTAGTAATCTTCCGCCGACTCAAAACCTGCCAGCGGTGCTGTAAACTGATCGTCAAACTCCAGCAGACTTTTGGGATAATTGGCCCCGGAGATTTTATGCGTGTGCTCTTTGAACTGATGCGATTTTCGCACGTGTTTGATCAGATTGGTGACGAAGTGCTTCTGGTATCGACCAAACAGAGGCTGGCCGAACACTTTCACACTTTCTGCCAGTTGCAGCGGCGGATTGAGGACGATCGCGCGATCAACCAGATCAGAAGACTGGGTATGCCGCCCCAGGTAGTTGAGCGAGATCGTTCCCCCCAGCGAGAACCCGGCAAGTCCGATGGGGGAACCCGGGCAGATCTGTTCGATGCGTTCCAGCGCGACCTGCAGGTCAAGAAAGCTGCCGGCATGGTAGGGAGATTTCGCCAGTCCGGTCCCTGCCCCACAGCCTCGCAGGTCCATCCGAAAGACGCGAACTCCTTTGGAATTCAATTTATGCGCCAGGCGGATCATGTAGGAGCTGCGATGACAGCCCGAAAGACCATGCAGCAAAATCACGACCCGGTCCCCCGGTTGCCAGTTGCCGGGACAGTCATCGTGCAGAATCAGCAGGTCGTTATCAGGCAGGCGGCAACTGTGCTGCTCTGCCTGATAGGGTGATTTCACGCGCGAATGGAACTGTCCGACAATCGTCTGCAGATGCGGATTGCGGTAAAGTCGATGCGGAACAAACGGCGGAAAAACCAAATCACTCTTCATTTAAGCTCTGTCCTGTCGAACGTTCTCGCGACTGATCAGACAAATGCCGCTGTGGTTGGCTTAATGGTCAGGTCAGAAACATGAGCACGTGGAGGAAGCTGACAAATCATCTGTACTGCAGCGGCAACATCTTCCGGTTGCAGAATTTTCGCACGATGTTCTTTGCTGACGGGAACCGGACGCTCGTCCAGGATGGGGGTTTCGACTTCCCCGGGATAAATCGTGGAAATCCGGACTCCCCGATCTTTCTCTTCCTGAGCGACAGTAGTCCCCAGCGCGGCCATCGCAAACTTCGAGGCATTATAGGCAACTCCGCCCAGCAGGCCAGCCCGAATTCCAGATACCGAGCAGATGTTAACGATCAGCCCGTCCTGCCGTTCGCGCATTTGAGGCAAAACAGCCTGCATGCAGTTGAATGCACCCGTGGCATTGACGGCCATCAGTTTGTCCCAGTCTTCCCCTGAAACCACTTCCATCGAACGTTCTCGACAGTTAATTCCTGCACAATGAACAAGAATATCGATGTGCCCCAGTTTTTCGTTTGCCCAGTCAAAAAAAGCAGAAACGCTCTGGCGATCCGCGACATCAATGGTGTGAAAACTGATTTTGCCTTCAGACTGTGCAGAAACCGCTTCGAGTGGTGCCTGTCGTCTGCCGCCTACAACGACGTTGGCACCGGCCTGGGCCAGACTCAACGCACAGGCTTCGCCAATTCCAGTACCTCCGCCGGTCACAACAACATTTTTATTTTCTAATCCTGGCATGTTTGAAGTTCTCTATCTGTTTCTGATGTCTAGGGAAGGATGGTCGAACAGAGCGAACCTGATTCGCTTCTGTTCCCGCAATTTTACGGAATCAGGGGGAGAAATGGAATGAAACGCCGCGGGAAAGGATTATGAAATCAGACTTCTTCGGCTATTTGAACTTTCAGTTTTCGCCGGGGAGGCGCTACGAAGAAGGTGATCAGTACAAACAGTCCAAACAGAGAATAACAGACGGTAAATACCCAGGGATCTGCCTGAAAAAACAGCATGTCATGTACCCAGTTGGCGATGAAGTCCCCCTGGTAACTGGTTTGCCCGGCCTGTTCGCGTAACCATTTTTCCAGTGTGGTCAGCGGACAGACGATGCCTGCCACCGATTCGAAGACGACGAACAGAATCGAAGCCAGATGGATAATCCGGAACTTGAAATTACGGACCCAGTTCCAGCCGGCAAATGCGCCCACAGTGATCAGAATTTGCCCCAGCAGCACAAACATGACGAAGGCAAAGTGAATCACCACTGTGAAATCAGCTGTGAGACGATACAGAAACTGTGTGTCGTGGAAATCCATAAGAGTGCCTGTAACGGGCGAGGATAAAAATCCTGTTTTTCGAAAGGAGCCGGGAGCTGTTACTGTTTGAGAGACCCCGAAAGTCGCAAATATTCCCCAGAACAGCAGGAAATTTCTAATTTAAATATGCAAAGTGAGAATTTAAGATGGTAGATGAAAGTGAAAATCTTTTTTTTGTGCTTTCCGATGAGGGAGAATGAAATATGAGGTTATTATGAACAACGGGTTTGTACATACGCTGCGAATTTGTTATTCGGTATACTGCAACAGAAAAACAGCGCGCGACTGTCAGTCGTTCAACTGAAGGAATCAACGATGTCATCCACCAGACATCAACAACTTGATGAAGATGAGCCATATCCGGTATCCGCCGGAGAGATGCCTGCGCGCACCGGGAACCGCTCCACGCTGCAGCTGATGCGCAAGGTACGCCGCGGTCGTCTGCGGCTGCCGATTACTTTGAGTGTGGTGTTGATGGTGCTGAACATCGCGCTGATGGTGTTCTGGATCATTCTGGCAGCCCAGATTTACTGGTGGACGGCATTGGCCATTGGGACGGTTGTCTTTGTGCTGATTCTGGTCGGGCTGTCTCTGTATCTGGTTCTGACGATCAAGGAAGTAAGGCTCAATCAGCGGCAGTCAGATTTCATCGACAGTGTCACGCACGAACTGAAAACGCCCATCGCTTCACTCCGTCTG
>JAGQQP010000631.1 GCA_020426085.1 Planctomycetaceae bacterium
CGATCCGGAAGCGTATTCGCAGGTTGCGAAATTGCAGGCACTCAGTGGTCAGACCTGGAATCATCCTGCCTTGGCCCAGGGAAAACTGTTTGTACGAAACAGCGAAATGGCCGCCTGTTTTGATCTTGCACCGGTCTCAGAATTTCTACCAGCAGAAGAAACGAATCGTTAGAAACGTGCTGTCAGGCACCGTTTTCGTGCGTTCCTCTCTTTGCCGGGAATGTGTAAAGCTGAGTAAGATCTGCGGATTGTACTTGACGGAGTGGAGCCACGGGGCCACAATAGACGATAAATAAACACCCACCTATGTGTTAAGACTTCCCACAACGTATTGAAACTGAATCAGTTTTGCTACGTCCCGCCTCAGATAGCCAGTCTATCTGAAAGACATTGCAGAGAACGCAAGAAAGGAGCCCCATGTTTCGCGCGAACATGCGAGTTTACGTTTTGCTGCTGTTTGTGTTCTTCCTCCCGGCACGTTCCATTTCCGTCGTGGCTGCAGATCTGTCTCAACCTGCGATTGAGCCACTGGTCGCAAAAAAGCCGAGTCTGCCTGCAGGGCCCCCATTGCATGAGGTGATTGACAGACTGATCCAGAGGCAAACCGCAGACTATGAGAAGCTGGCTTCTCCCTTGAGTGATGATGCTGAATTTCTGCGGCGGCTTTATCTCGATCTGACAGGGCGGATTCCCTCAATCGAACAGACGCGAACTTTTTTGAATGATCAGCGTCCCGATAAACGTGTGGTTTTAGTTGATCAACTGTTGAACTCTTCCGAATACGCCCGCTTTGTGTCGCAGCGTCTGGACGTGATGCTGATGCAGCGGATGAATAAAAAGTATATTGACGTCGGCGCATGGGAAGAATACTTGCGGTCTTCCGTCGCTGAGAACAAACCGCTGGATCAACTGGTACGCGAAATCCTTGCTGCGGATGGCTCTGATAAAGCGCATCAGGCGGAGGCCCGATTTTATCTGGCTCGTAGCGGCGAGGTGGACGAGCTGACGCGTGATATCAGTCGCATCTTTCTGGGAGCAGATCTGACGTGTGCCCAATGTCACGATCACCCGGAAGTGGCAGACTGGAAGCAGGATCATTACTACGGGATTTCGGCATTTCTGGTTCGCAGTTTTGTGTTTACCGACAAAAAGAAAAAGCAGACGATCTTTGCTGAGAAAGCAGAAGGCGAAGTTAAATTTGAATCGGTGTTTGAGGTTCGCGACAAGACCTCCAAAGGTCCCGAGACGACACTGCCCACTGTGTTTGAGGGCAAAAAGATTCCTGAACCCGCATTCAAAAAGGGAGAAGAGTACAAAGTCAAACCAGCCAAAGACGTACGACCGATTCCCAAATACAGTCGTCGTGCTCAACTGGGAGATGCGATTACAAGAGAGAATCGCCGCTTCGCGCGGACAATGGCGAATCGGTTATGGGCGATGCTGCTGGGGCGGGGAATCGTACATCCGCTCGATGCGGACCATTCTGATAATCCTCCCTCGCATCCGGAACTGCTGGAAGTACTGACCGATCAACTGTTGACACACGACTATGATCTGAAATGGTATCTGCGTGAAATCGTTTTGAGTGAAACCTATCAGCGTTCGAGTGCCAACGAGCTGTTTCAGGATAAAGCTGCGAAAGATCTGTCCGATGCGCAATTCACTCACGCGTTGCTGAAGCCTTTGAACCCGGAACAGTATGCCTGGGCAGTCATGGAAGCGACCGGGCTGGCAGAAGTGCATCGGAACAGTCTGAATAAGAAGTTGAGTGAAGCAACACTACGAAAAAATCTGCTGGGTTATGAACGCCAGTTTGTCTCCCTGTTCGGCGGCGTGCCGGGCGAAACCGTTAAAGAATTCGAGGCAACTGCAGATCAGATTTTATATCTGTCTAACGATCAGCGGATTCAGGTGATCCTGCTGGCGCGGACGGGAAATTTAGCCGATCGACTCATGAAAATCCCAGTGGATCAATCCGCTCAACTGGCAGAAGAATTGTACCTCAGTGTCTTAACGAGACAACCACTACAGGCTGAAACTGAGGAAGTGACGGGCCTGCTGTCAGGAAAAACAGGCAAGGATCGGGCAGAGATCATTACCGATCTGGTCTGGGCGTTATTAATGTCATCAGAGTTTCGGTTTAATCACTGATAGGGTTGTTTCAACTTTAGTCAGTCTTAAGGAATTCAGGAAGAGGATGTGACAATGCGTTGTAACTATGCTTGTGGATCACATGAATCACTGACGCGTCGCTCTTTTATCGGAGGCTCTGCCGCTGGTGCATTAAGCATGCTTGGCTTTGGGGGCATGACTCAGGTTCAGGCAGCAAAAAAACTGGCTTCTCAGCAGAAGCAGGTGGTAGTGTTCTGGCTCTCCGGTGGAGTCAGTCAACTGGAGACCTGGGATCCCAAGCCGGGAACGGAAACGGGAGGCCCTTTCCAGGCGATCTCCACCTCTGCGCCTGGTGTGCAGATCAGCGAACTGTTGCCTTATACAGCGCAGCAGATGCATCATCTGGCGCTGGTCCGGGGAATCAACACCAAAGAAAATAACCATGGCAAAGGGGCCTACATCATGCAGACCGGGCGGAAAGAACAGCCTGGTTTTGCCTATCCCTATCTGGGCTCTTCGTTTTCCAGCCATCTGTCACCCCCCGACAGTCCGTTGCCGGGTTATATCTCAGTGGGGGCGGGGGGCTCTTCGAAAGAAGCTACGTTCCTGGGACCCCGTCATGCACCACTGGTACTGTCAGGTGGGAGGGCACCGGCGAATCTGGAAATGCATTCTTCCATGACGGCAGAGCGGGATGTGCTCAGACGTAATCTGCGGAGTAAGGTCAGTCAGCGATTTGAGCAGAAACGCAAGACGGCACATACCGAAGTCTACAATGAATCGTTCGATCAGGCGGCGGCGTTGATGTCCCGGCGGGAT
>JAGQQP010000632.1 GCA_020426085.1 Planctomycetaceae bacterium
CGCGTTGGTTCCCACGTATTCCTTCGTCTCGATTACGGAGATCTCAGAGTACGTTCCCACACTGGAACAGTTTGCCGCGAAACTCAAGCAGGAAGGCACCGATCCGGAAAGCCCCGCGTTCCAGGCCAAGATCAAAGCCTATGAAAGCCGTCTGCCGGCGATGAACCAGCAGCGCATCTATCCCGAGTTTCCAGATTTTCCCGTCTGCACTTTTTATCCGATGAACAAGTCTCGCGTTCCCGGTGCCAACTGGTATATGGAACAGTTCAGCAACCGCTACAGCATGATGGCGGAACACGGAATGAGCGGAATGAAGTTCGCCGGTCGCGTCGTGCAGGTCATTACTGCTTCGACGGGCTTTGATGACTGGGAGTGGGGAGTGACGCTCTGGGGACGTGCTCCGGAACCCATTAAGGAAATCGTTTACACCATGCGGTTCGATAAAGCATCTGCGAAATACGCCGAGTTCGGTCCGTTCTATCTGAGCTATATCGTGCCCCCGGAAGAAGCAATCGCCCATCTGAAACTCTGACAAAGTCTCAGACAGGCGATGCAGGCCTTCCATCAATCAGCAGTGTATTTCTTAGCGGCGGAAGCGATAGTTGCTGTTGCTATGATCAAATTCCGTTGTCGCCAGTTCCGATTTCAGATTGATATCGGTGAAAGAATACGATTCGATCAGCGTCTTTTCATCAAGTTCTTCAGCAGAAGCACTGGCCAGATCTTCTGATGGCCAGCCAAAGCCGCGAACGAAAATCGGCAAACAGGTCTTCTCGTCAATATAGATGATTGATTTGCGATAGTTTTTTGATTCTTTCCGATTGGCAAAATGAGCGATGAAACAGTAACAGTCTTTCCCATCATATTTCTGATTGGGAATCATCACGCATTCGGTATTCAGGTTCTCATCCAGATCCTTCTTGCGGTATTCAATGATGGTCTCTGCCAGTGCTTTAATTCCGGCTTTGGTAATGGGGTAGCGTGATTCCTGCATAGCCAGGGAACCGTGAGGATCCAGTTTCAGAGTAGGAACCAGTCGTCCTTTTAAGCCACCCATTTTGACCAGCATTTTTTCTTCGTTTTCGCCATCTACATACAGCAGTTCCTGTCCCTTATCGCCGACAACCCATTTCATGTAAACACTGAAAGGTTTGTGACGGCATTTCAGATTGATGACCTGGTTCTCGGACAGCTCTCCACCAATATATTCCTGCTTGGAAAAAGTAGCCGTGTAATCGGGAATGGTTTCCAGCAACCGGCAGCCTTTTTCCAGCAGCAGTTGATTCATCAGAATCGCCATGCGACCGGTGAGCATCCCGTTGGTCTGTTGCGACTGCTGTTTCGCTTCACCAGATTTATCTGACTGCTGAGGCTCAGACAGATCTGTTGGTTTGTATGCGATCACCGGAACGGGGACCGGTTTCGATGCGACAATCGCAGTATCATTCGGATCAGCATCAGCGGGAGCAGGGTCAAAACTGAAATATAAAATTCCAATTGCAGCAGAAATGATGGCCGACGCCATGACATTTGAAAAATGATGTTCTGATCTGATTCTTAGCATGCGCATCATGCGGTACCATTCCTTTTCGGTAAGAAAATGCAAGGCACCGTCTTGTCTGAACTGAATTCCCCAAACGGAATCCATTCATCCGTGATAAGACGTAAACCGGGCTTGCCCGTCGTGATATGATGTGGCCAGCACACGGCAATCCCTGAGTGCGTCTGACAGATGTTTGATTTCATAAAGTCTCTGCTCTCATCACTCTGAAAACAGAATTCTCCTGACCCATGGGCGATTCTATCTTCAAAAACGGAGAACAATACGCGCGTCGCGTATTTCCCGATTTGTGCATCTCCAGGTTGCGATTCGACCTCACTGTCAAATCGTCATTTTGATTCATTCGGGGTAGCTATGACTAAAAATTCGTCATTTTTACGGGGCGAGTATTAGTAAAACTGATGCCCGATTTTTAATCAGTTGACTCTTCATCCAAGTGGGGTTCAGATTAGATGGAACTCATACTCTCACCGCAAACCGCCCATTCTCACATGCGTCTTTACTTCCTGGAAAGGACAAGGGAATAGCAAAAGCATGCCGATTTATCGATGCGATGTTTTATTTTTCTAAGGTATTCATTTACAATGATTTAGACTGTGTCCAGTTTTACTGTAGCGTCTCCAGGTCCATTGGGACCGAGTGTATTAGATTGCCAGACGCTATAGTTAAATGTGATGCGCTCTAGCTGACACCTGATACTCACACTGAAACCGCGAACTTCTCTCCTTTGTAAAAAGGTCCACACCATGAAACTGAATCGGCGCTCATTTCTTCAAACCTCTACTGCTGCTCTGTTCACAGGCACTTTGCTCAGATCACTCACAGCATCACCTTCAAAAGCATCGGCGCAAAGATCAATGAAGCTGGATCTCTCCTGTGGCCGTATCGGTGTGAAAGCAGATCAGCGACAGGCAATCGACTATGCCCATCAAAACGGATTCGAGGCCGTCGTGCCTGATGCCGGTTATCTGGGAAAACTCTCAGACAGCCAGCTCGCTGAACTCAAAACAGAAATGAAAGAGAAAAACCTGGTCTTCAGTGCCGCCGGCATGCCCGTCGATTTTCGCAAGACCGATGCCATCTTCAAACAGGGACTGGCCAAACTCCCGGAAAACTCGGCGGCTCTCCAAAGGGCAGGGGTCACCCGGACCGGCACCTGGCTCATGCCCACACACGATGAGCTGACTTACAACCAGAACTTTAAGCAGCACACGCGCCGCCTCAAAGAAGTCTCCCGGATCCTGGCTGACCACGGGCTGCGGTTCGGCCTGGAATATGTCGGCCCGAAAACCCTCTGGTCCAGTAAAATGTTCCCCTTCATTCACTCTCTGCCCGAAGCCCGGGAGCTGATCGCCGCCATCGATGT
>JAGQQP010000633.1 GCA_020426085.1 Planctomycetaceae bacterium
AGGGTTTTGTGTGTGGTGGAAGTGACGAAGTCGGCGACTTCGACGGGGTTGTTGTGCACGCCGCCGGCGACGAGACCGGAATAGTGGGCCATGTCGACCATCAGAACCGCACCGACTTCGGCGGCGATTTCTGCGAACTTGGGGTGATCGATTTCGCGGGGGTACGCGGAGGCACCGGCGATGATCATTTTGGGTTTGTGTTCACGGGCGAGTTTCGCGACCTGGTCGTAGTCGATCTGGTGATTGTCTTCACGGACGCCGTACGGAACGGGATTGTAGAGAGTTCCCGAGAAGTTCAATTTCATGCCGTGCGTGAGGTGACCGCCGTGGGCGAGGTCCATTGCCAGGAAGGTGTCGCCTGGTTTGAGGACGGTGAAGTAGACGGACATGTTGGCCTGCGAACCGGAGTGCGGCTGGACGTTGGCGTACTCGGCTCCGAAGAGGCTGCAGGCACGATCGCGGGCGAGGTCTTCGATGAGGTCGACGTTTTCACAACCGCCGTAGTAACGACGTCCGGGGAGGCCTTCGGCGTATTTGTTCGTGAGGATCGAGCCGGCCGCTTCCATAATGGCGGCGCTGGTGTAGTTTTCAGAGGCGATCAGCTCCAGACCGTTCTTCTGACGTTTGGCTTCAGCCTGAATATGGTTCCAGATTTCGGGATCACACGACTCGAGCACGGACATTCCAATCAACTCCCATGGATATATTGGTCAAAATTGGGGGTACAAACGGTACCTTCAGCAGGAAAAAACTTATTTTGCTCCCTTATAATGAAGGAGTGCTCTGAAAGCTACCCAACGGATTCCCGTATCATTATCCTCGGAGAAAGTTTACCGCTGTTTTACGGCCAGTTTACCGACTGTTTACGGCTCTGGGGGTATGATATTTTTGCGACTGGCATTTGATAACCCCCTTTTTACTCGATATTTCTGAAATAATGTATTATTACAATACCTATGGCCGAGACTGACGAAGAACAACCTGATCAACTGCTTCAAGGCTCCCCTGCTCTGCAGGGAGAACGCGTGGTGTTTACGGGCACCCTCGCTTCGATGACACATCAGAAAGCGGGTGAGTTCGTCGAGCAGCATGGCGGGCAGGCCTCACAGCATGTGAGCCGCCAGACGACACTGCTGGTGGTAGGCGAAGAGGGCTGGCCGCTGGAGTTGGACGGATCGCCTTCGGTGAATCTGACGCATGCCCAGGAGCTGATTGCCGAGGGGGTTGCGATTCAGATCATCAAAGAATCGGACTGGCTGGCGTTGATTGAACTGCGCGAGCCGGGCGTGAATGTGGATCAGCTTTATACGCCGGCAATGCTGACGCAGATGCTGGATGTGCCCGTGGGGACGATTCGTCGCTGGGAACGCCAGGGACTGATCAAGCCGGTGCGGAAGATCTTTCGTCTGCCTTACTTTTCCTTCCAGGAAGTGGCGAGCGTAAGACGGTTGTCGCAGCTGCTGGAATCGGGAGTCAATCCACGGGAGCTGGAAAACAGTCTGCAGCACCTGGGGAAATTCTTCAACGAGATCGACGCCCCGCTCTCTCAATTAACCTTACTGGCACAGGATGCACAACTGCTGCTGAAAGACGAGCGGGGTCTGATTGATCCCCGGCACGGTCAGCGGGTGTTCGACTTTGGAACCGAAGAGACCGCAGAGACCGAAGTGCCTGAGCTGGCGGATGAGGAATCGTTCGAAGGGACGATTGAATTCACAGAACATCTGAAGTCGGCAGAACCGGTGGACCGGAGCGCGGATGAATGGTTCGACGAAGGTTGCCAGCTGCTGGATGCCGGCGAAGCGAAGCCGGCGATCGAAGCGTTTCGACTGGCGCTGCTGGGGCAGCCCGATATGCCCGAAGCGCATCTGCATCTGGCGGAAGCGCTGTACCTGGACGGGAAAACCGAAGGGGCGCTGGAACGCTATTACGCGGCGGTGGAATGGGATCACGATTACATCGAAGCATGGACGCAGCTGGGTTGCCTGCATAACGAACTGGGTGATGCGGAAGCGGCGCTGCACGCGTTTGAGATCGCATTGCAGGTTCACCCCGATTACCCGGATGCGCATCTGCATAAAGCGGAAGTGCTGCATCAGTTGAACCGGGTTGAAGAAGCGGTTCCCCACTGGAAGATCTACCTGGACTTCGATGAGATGGGCCCGTGGGCGGAACTCGCCCGACAGCGACTGCAGGAATATGACGACGGGGAAGATCTGCAGTTCCCGTAACGGTTGAACGGCAGAGTGAGCAGCCGGATCTGGCGGCAGTGAATGTCTGACACTGGTTCGTTCAGAGAAAACGTCTGTACGTCTGATATTCATCTTTTGCCCGCTGCGCCGCTCCTTATAATTGTTACTCAGTTCTTTCGCAAAATTGCTTGCTTCCAAAATGCTTTCGGGTTATGTTGTTATTTTGACGCCAAAATAAAACCCTGGAAGACTGGAACCAATTCCCGATGAAAATAGAACGCATCGAAACTCTGGTGTGTTATGCCCGGATGCGAAACTGGGTGTTTGTCAAAGTAATCACCGATCAGCCGGGCCTGTATGGCTGGGGAGAAGCGACGCTCGAGTGGCACACGCGTGGAATTGTGGGGACGATTGAAGATCTGTCCCAGCTGTTGATTGGCGAAGATCCGCGGCGGGTGGAATATCTGTGGCAGATGATGTGGCGTCAGCATTTCTGGCATGGGAGCGGCGTGACGCGATCGACGGCGATTGCGGGAATTGACCTGGCGCTGTGGGACATTCTGGGAAAAGTTCATGGGGTGCCCTGCCATCAGTTGTGGGGCGGACCGGTTCGCGATTACATCAGGTTGTACTGTCACCTGGGTGGCGGAAACATGGAGTCGTTCTACCAGACTTCGACCGACAACGCGGCTCAGTTTGCGACGCTGGCGCAGGAAG
>JAGQQP010000634.1 GCA_020426085.1 Planctomycetaceae bacterium
ATCGACGGTCTTCCGGGAGTGATCTGCCTTGAAGGAATTCAGTTGCGTGCGAATCTCCTCGACACGCGATCCCGCCAGCCAGTTGACGCGGAGTGTGGCGTTGTAACTGGAATCGTGCAGTTCCCGGGCCGCCCACGCGGACAGTTTCAACACAGCAGGACCACTCAGCCCCCAATGCGTCACGAGGATCGGCCCCGACTGCTGGAACGTCTTTGCGTCGGCGACTAACTGACAGTCAACGTACTCCACCGCAACACCGGGCAGGTCTTTGATTCGTGGATCGTCAACTTTGAAGGTGAACAACGAGGGGACCGGCGGAACGATCTGATGCCCGAGGCTGTGCGACAGTTCGAAGCCGGCGCGGCTGCCGCCGGTCGCCAGGAGAATCCGGTCCGCCTGCATCGTTTCACCTGAATGCAATGCAACCAGGAAGTGCGAGTCTGTTTTCTGAATCGACGACACGTTGGCACGCAGCCGAACTACGACTCCTGCGTCTTTCGCTGCGTCCTGCAGGCAATCTACGATGGTGGCGGAATCATCGGTCGTGGGAAACATGCGGCCATCCGCCTCGGTTTTGGTGCGAACGCCGCGCGACTCAAACCAGTTGATCGTGTCGGACGGCTGAAATCTGCTGAAGGGCCCCCGCAGTGCTTTGCCGCCTCGCGGGTAGCTGTTGACCAGTTCGCGGGGTTCGAAGCAACTGTGCGTCAGATTGCAGCGCCCGCCTCCGGAGATACGGACCTTGGCCAATACCGACGCAGCCGCTTCGAGGATTGTCACCTCGTGACCGTTTTCGGCAGCCGCAATCCCTCCGAAGAATCCCGCTGCGCCGCCACCAATCACAATCACATTCAATTTTCTTCGCCTCGGATGAAATGCCAGAATACGCGACCGACGTCGTGTGGTCAAAAACTCAGCCGAACGAAAAGCCTCTACGGATTTTTAACTTGCGGCAGGACAGAGTGTAGCAGTTCAACGGATTGAATTCACCCATACGGCTTCCCTCTTTCCGTCAATCAAATTGAATACTACTGTTTCGGGATTGGCTTCTCTTCCCTCTGATCTGAAATGGGGAACTGCTTGAACAGGACACACCAGTTCCAGAGCGGATAGGGTTGCCCCGTACGCGTGCCATAACCCGGATCGGCAAACTGATAGATGGCTTGTTCAGGATCAGAATCCCGCAGATTTCCAAACGAAAAACCGCGATAAGCGGTGAGCGTCTGCCCGGTCTCGAAAGCTTTATTCTTCCGAAGCTCCCGGTTCTCAAAACGGAGGACGGGTTTTCCCTTACCTTCAGTCACATGACGAATGGGGGCCTGGGCGTATGCAGCGCCCCCCTGCATGTTGGAGACGAAAAAGGCGCCTTCCGCCAACAGGGGTTTGAGTTGTGGGGCGAATTTCTGATCGAGGATCAGTTCGGTTGTGGGCTGCCCCTCGATGTCAGGTCCCGTTCTGATCTGCGTGATGCTTCCCAACTCCCCCGCGTAAGGCAGTCCATAGCTGAGCGTAAATTGTGTGCCTGCTTCGAGCGGAGAGACCAGTTGAATTCGCAGGCGGGCAGGCGATTCCAGTTCAATCGCCTTGATTGCGGAAACCGCCTGTTTACTGCTGCGAACCTGGAATCCATAGAGGGAGTGGTAACCTTCGCCTCTGACCAGCTGTTCGCGGGGAAGAAATGTTTCATCCAACACCAGCGGCGGTCGAGGCACATGAAACTCGACCAGTACACTGCCACGATCCGGCGAAACCCGGGCGTTCAAGGGACGCAAGGGCTGCCAGGCTTCACCCAGCTTGAGAACACGGTGCATTACCTTGGCCACCTGCTCGCCAAACCAGCGTTCGCCATCGGCTGACAGATGGATCGGGTCACCATATCTGCCGGCATAGCGACTGTTCAAAGCACTCGCCACCATGTAATGCGGGCCGACTAGTGTAATATGAGGATCCTGGTCCGCAGCCAGCAGTTGGGCTTCACCAGCGGTGCTCAAAGTCTGATAGGTAAACAGCGGAATCTCAGCGGTTTGCCCGGTAATTGCCGATAAGTCATGCGACCATTGTTTTCGGAATTCGATGAGCCGATCCCGATACCAGTGCAGTCCTGCGGGACGAGGAATTTCTTTGTCCCAGCGACTGGGATTGATCCCGCCTGTCGGCCCGGCATTGCCTTCCCCCTGCATCCAGACTAAGGCGGCGATTCCAAACGTTTCTCCCCTGGCAGCCGCCTGTGCTGTGGCGCGGCGGGCATCATCCAGACTCGTTCGATAATAGCCGCCTCCATGCCGCCTGGATTCAGGCGTACGGGGATCCGTTGATTGATCCACGCTGGAAAGTTCATCAATCATCCGTCCCCCCTGACCTGCATACGTCACTAAAAAATGAGGCAATTTTTTCTGCCTCTGATTCAGGTCGCGCTGAGAACCGGTGAGACTGAACTTCAAATGATCGGCCAGACCGTTGGCGATGGTCTCCCCCAGTCCGCCGTTGACGGTCGCTTTGAGTGGTACCAGAGAGAACTGTTCGGCAGGTCGCTCGTGTGGCTTGTCACAATATTTCCCATAAGACCAGGTGCGCACGCCACGCTGGAACATCAAGTTTCCCCAGTCACTATCAGAGTGCGTGACAACAGGCAGCGACTCGGCACCTTCACATAACGATTGCCCCATTAACCAGAGGCCAACAATGTCACGCTGGAGGAGTGACTGCTCCGTAGCGTCTTGCGGTCCCTCTGCGGAATAACAGTCGGTAGCCGATAAAACCATGACAGCGATGAAAAGTAAAAGTGGCTTCATTCTGAATGAGGATCCTGATGCTGAAGTGTGATGTTTCAGAGAAATACACCGCAGCTATAGCCTATCAGAATAAATGCAATCGCAACAGCAGCGAGACAGAGGAGTACTACAGATCC
>JAGQQP010000635.1 GCA_020426085.1 Planctomycetaceae bacterium
GAATCTGAAGCGTTTGTTCAAGATCGTCACCGGGATCTCGTGCTGGCGGAGCAGTGTTTCGTAGGGACCGCCGCGCGTGAGCGCGATGACCTGGACTTCGAATTCTTCTCTGGGCAGCGATGTGGCGAGCAAAGACAACTGTTTTTCTGCGCCGGACTGATCCAGAGTCGGAATGAGGAGACTGACTTTTATCACGGTGGACTGATTCGCAATCATTGCTGGAATTGTTGACGAGTTGGCTCTTTGATCTGAGAGTATAGTATTTTATACTGGCTGTCAGGATCAATGTCTGATCTTAGCGATTTGTCATTTCGAATCATAGATTGAGAGTCCATGATCGTACAGTTTGGATCTGCCCTGATTGAGCTGGTTCTGGGAGATATTACCACACAGGAGGTGGATGCGATTGTGAATGCTGCCAATTCCTTTCTGGCAGGCGGAGGGGGCGTCGATGGAGCGATTCACGATGCTGCCGGGCCTGAAATCATCAAAGAACTGGCGCGCCGTTACCCGGATGGCTGCCCCACGGGAAGTGCCGTCGCAACTTCTGCCGGCCTGCTGGCTGCGCAATTTATCTTTCATGCCGTCGGTCCCGTCTGGGAGGGGGGCGGAAAAAAGGAGAGTCAGCTATTGCAGTCCGCCTACGAAACCTGCCTGGATCTGGCGGAGCAGAATCGCTGTCGGTCGGTGGCCTTCCCTTCCATCAGCACAGGCGTTTATCGTTATCCCGTCGATCTGGCGGGAGAGATCGCATTACGAACGGTAGCGACCCGACTGGAGTCAACACAGCAGATCAAACTGGTCCGGTTTGTGTTGTTTGATCAGGGGACTTTCGGCTGCTATTCACGTATTCTGGAAACCATGCTGGTATGAATGGATGACAGAGTCAGTCAGGGAAGAATTCATTGCCTCGGATGGTTACCGTCTGCAGGGACGCGTCTGGCATCCGGAAGATCAGTCCGCCCGGATGACGCTGGTGATCCTGCATGGAATTCAAAGTCATTCCGGCTGGTACGAAGCCTCATGCCGACAACTTTGTGAAAACGGAGCGCGGATTTACTTTTTTGATCGCCGAGGCTCGGGACTGAATCAGCAGGATCGGGGACATGCCACGCACTGGCGGCGGCTGGTTCAGGATGTGGTGCAGTTGTTATCCCAGATCCGGTTTCACCAGGAACAACAGGGACAGACTACACCACTGGTTCTGCAGGGGATGAGCTGGGGAGCAAAGCTGGCGGCGGTGATTGCTGCAGAGCGACCCGAACTGATCGACGGGCTGGCATTACTGTATCCGGGAATCAAAGCAAAAGTGAAAGCCACTGCGCTGCAGCAGCTCCAGCTGTCACTGGCGGAGCGACTGGGGATCAGAGGCAAGCGGGTGCCGATTCCTTTGGATGATCCAACATTATTTACGGCTGATCCGGACTGGCAGGAATGGATCCGGGATGATCCGCTGGCGTTGCATGAAGTGAGTGTCGCGTTCCTGCTGGCGAATCGGGAACTGGATCGCCGGGTCGATGCAGCAGCCGCGCAGATTGAGTGTCCGGTGTTCTGTCAACTGGCGGGACAGGATCAGATCATCGATAATCAGTCAATGGAAGCTTATTTCGGCCGCATCAGATCTACGCAGAAAACGTTGATTACCTGCCCTGAGGCGCGGCACACGCTGGAATTCGAGCCGAACCGCGAACAGTTGACAGCCGAGTATATTACCTGGTTGAACGAATTGGATTCTTCTGCAAAGATCTGCTGATTCCGGTCGAATCAGGGCAGACTTTTGAAATGAAGTTCCTAGAATAACAGTATGTTGCAGACGGGCACATTCCGCCTTTTATTCCGATGGATGGATTTATGAAACGACAGACATTGACCGCGTTTACCCTGTTGGCATCCGTACTGCTTTGCAGTCCGACATTGCGAGCCGCTGATCCGGTAAAGGAGAAAGCGGGATCAACTGCAGAAGCGAAATCGAAAGAAACGGACGAACCGGTGGCCTTGAACAGGCAGAAAACGGTTCTGCTGGATCTGCCTCACAAAAAACTGTTGCTGAAAACGCATGTCTGCCTGCAGGAAGGCGTGCTGGAAATGCTGCTGTGTAAAAAACAGACCAAAGAGCATGAATCGATTCTGTCGATTGAATCTCCGGCGACTGCCATTCATGCCGGTCTGCTGGCGATTGGTGCCAAGGTGGGGACGCCTGTCAAATTCACACCCAAGTTTCAGCCTCCCCAGGGACAGGTATTGAATATCGTGCTGGTGTGGAAAGACAAGGAGGGAAAAGAACAGCGCGAAGTCGCCCAGCAATGGGTCAGAACGGCGACCAATCGTTATTTCACCGCGAAGCTGGATCGGCTGCCTGAAGGGATTACCATCGATAAAAAAAGTGAACTGCGCTATGATGAGAAATACAAAGAACTGATCTGGTTCGGCCAGATGTCGAAAGAAACCCGGGATGAGTTTCTGAAGAAGACTGAAGACAAAGCATTTCAGAAAGCGATCGAAAAGTTCTACGATGAGAGCCAGCCACGGGTCATGAAGGCCGAGTGGATCTTTGCCGGCAGCGGTTTTGCCCTGGATGAAATGACGGGGGAAAAATACTACTACGCAGAAAGTGGCGACCTGATCTGCGTCGCGAATTTTCCGACTGCGATCATTGATGTGAATATTGCCAGCTCGGCGTCGGGCGAAGGAAATCTCCTGTTCGAAGCGAACAAGGACAAGATTCCCCCGCGCGGTACGCCGGTGACGATTGAAATCACACTGGCTGATGCGAAATCAAAAGATAAAACGAAATAACCTGATTCCGCTTACTGAATCAGCGCGAACGCCTGTTTCATCGCGGTTGCGGTCGCAGCAACTGCCTGGTCGGCGGGCATTTTTCTTAACGCGGCATTGAAC
>JAGQQP010000636.1 GCA_020426085.1 Planctomycetaceae bacterium
GCTTCGCAGTCATGACAACAGGTTGTGAATCCAGCGATTCGACGAAACCATCTCCCCAGGCGAAAACCGAACTGGGCGGGTCTGCTCCTCTGGAAGAAGCAGGTTCGACTACGGTTGACGCAGGTGTGGATGTACCTGAAGCAGAACCCGAAATGAAAAAATCGGAACCTAAACTGGACGCTGACGGAAATCCGGTAGCACCCAAGACGGAAACTCCTGAACCGGCAAAACCGGAAGCAGAGCCTAAGCCAGAACCAGAAGCTAAACCAGAAGCAAAACCAGCTCCCAAAGCAGAAGCCAAACCGACTCCAAAGGCCGAAGAAAAACCCAAGGCTGAAGCAAAGCCGGAAAAAACTTCTCAGGCCAAACCTGAAGCAGCCGGGAAAAAAGTTGTGACTGGTGACTGGCCGATGTGGGGTGGTGATCCTACTCGCAACATGGTCAATAAAACCACGGGGCTCAACTTGAGCTTCAAACCTGGTGAAGGTGATGAAAAAGGCGAAAACGTTCTCTGGGTCTCCAAACTGGGATCACAGACGTATGGAAACCCGGTCGTTGCCGGCGGTCAGGTTTACGTCGGAACCAATAACGGCGGAAAATATCGTCCCAAGTACGAAGACGACCTGGGTGTTGTCCTCTGCTTCGATGAGAAGACCGGTGAATTTAAATGGCAGCTATCTCGTGAAAAACTGCCACAAGGTCGCGTGAACGACTGGCCGGAACAGGGAATCTGTTCTGCTCCCTGCGTTCAAGGCGATCGGATGTGGGTTGTCACAAACCGTTGTGAGCTGATGTGTCTGGATACACAAGGCTTTTATGACAACGAAAATGACGGTCCCTACAAAGATGAAAAAGAGACTGACAAACAGGATGCCGATATCATCTGGTCACTGGATATGATCGAAGACCTGGGTGTCTTCCCTCATAACCTGGCAACAAGTTCTCCTGTCGTGCATGGTGATACAGTCTTCCTGCTGACTTCCAATGGGGTCGATGAAGCACACCTTGAAGTGCCTGCTCCCCGTGCTCCCTGTTTTCTTGCCATCAATAAGAACACCGGGGAAATCATCTGGGAAGATAATACTCCCTTCGATAACATTCTCCACGGTCAATGGTCTTCCCCTGCGATCGGTGTTGTGAACGGCAAAACCCAGGTCTACTTCCCTGGTGGAGATGGCTGGCTGTATGCCTTCACCCCCGAAGGTGACGGCGAAGGCAATGCAAAACTGATCTGGAAGTTTGACCTGAATCCCAAAGATTCCAAATGGGAACTCGGCGGTCGTGGAACCCGAAATGCGATCATCAGTACTCCTGTCTTCCATAACAACAGCGTGGTTCTTGGTGTCGGACAGGACCCGGAACACGGTGAAGGTGTCGGCCATATCTATCGGATTGATGCGACGAAAACCGGCGATATCAGCCCACAGATTTCTGACGGCAAAGATGGCTGGAAAGACAACCCGAATTCCGGAAAGATCTGGCATTACGGTGGTGAAGACGTCGATGGCAAACTCACCGGCAAAAAGGGAGACCTGCTCTTCCGCCGAACCATGTCGACTGTCGCCGTGGATGACGGTCTGGTCTATGCTCCTGACCTGAGTGGATTCGTCCACTGTCTCGATTTCGAAACCGGTAAACGCTACTGGGAGTACGATATGTTCGCAGCCTGCTGGGGATCTCCCATGGTTGTTGATGGCAAGGTTCTGATTGGAAATGAAGATGGCATGCTGATCATCCTCAAAGCAGGAAAAGAAAAGAAACTCCTGGATGAGAAAACATTCAACTCTTCGATCTACAGCACCCCGACCATTGCCAATGGTAAAATGTATGTCTCTGATCGATCACAGCTTTACTCGATCAAAGTAACTGACTAACAACAGGTTACAGCATATCAATCTGTAATAATTACCGAAGTCTGTGTTCTGCAGACTTCGGTTTTTTTGTGCGCTGAGAATCCGGTTTTGACATAAAACCGTTTTTTTGATACACCCCGCTACAGCATTCTCAATGTCAGTTCAAAGCAGTTCTTAATGACTGTTTCCAGCACGTAACGGGTAACCATTTCTTTATGTCTTCTGCCATTATAGTCATCCCCTGTTTCAACGAAGAAAAACGTCTGGAAGTGCTCCAGTTTCGGAAATTCGCTTTGGCACACCCGGAGCATCACTTCCTGTTTGTAAATGACGGCAGCAGTGATCGAACCGCATTGATTCTCGATGATCTGAAATCAGCCGCTCCTGAGTCCTTTGACGTACTGCATCTGTCTCGGAATCAGGGTAAAGCGGAAGCTGTCCGGCAGGGCATGCTGCGAGCCCTGGAAACTGATGTCGATTACGCTGGTTACTGGGATGCTGATCTGGCAACCCCTCTGGATATGATACCGGAATTCACACAGCAACTGGATCAGGCACCTCACCTTACGCTGGTAATCGGTGCCCGCATCAAACTGCTGGGCAGGCAGATTGAGCGACAGCAGTTGAGGCATTATCTGGGACGCGTTTTTGCCACAGCTGCCTCAATCGTATTACAACTTCCTGTCTACGATACCCAGTGTGGTGCCAAACTCTTTCGTATCAGCGCGCAGAACAAGACTCTGTTCTCTACACGATTTTTAACCAACTGGATTTTTGATGTAGAACTGCTGGCGCGTGCCCGACAACTGGAAAAGTTTTATCACTGTGATTCACTGGAAGCAACGGTATATGAATTGCCCCTGAAATGCTGGCAGGATGTCGCAGGTTCAAAAGTCAAACCGCATGATTTTCTGAAAGCATTCTTCGAACTCTGTTCTATCTACTGGAACTACCTGCGGCCTTCAATCAGAAAACCGTTCGCCCCCCTGTCTGTTCAAGCCGGATCAGACCAGATCCGCAAGGCGGCTTAAACAC
>JAGQQP010000637.1 GCA_020426085.1 Planctomycetaceae bacterium
TATCCAGCTTGACCTGCGCCAGATGCCGTTCGTTCATGTTCTGCAGCAGGCCCAGTTGTTTGCGCTGCTGACTGACCGAGGCACTGTTGTTATCCAGAAACCGGATTTGCGCTTCTTTGGCCGCAGTGTCGGCATCGCCAATCGCGGTCCCCTGGTACACGGCCGGTAAAAAGGCACTGCCGTAATTTCGCACGCCCCCATGTCCACGCGAAGGACAAATGGAAATGAAGCCGGGCAGATTGTTATTCTCTGTCCCCAGACCATACACCATCCACGAACCAACCGAAGGCCGTACCAGACTGTCCGAACCGGTATGCAGCTTCATCACGGCCTGGCCATGCGACTGACCGTTGGTATGCATGGAATTAATCACGCACAAATCATCGGCGTGTTCCGCGACATTTTCAAACAACTCTGAAATCCACAGTCCGCTCTCTCCCCGCTGCTTGAACTTCCAGGGAGACTTCATCAGCCTCAGATTTTCCTGGGATGACTTCTCGATATTCTTCGCCGCTTTGAAAGGCAGTCGCTGACCGTCTTCCTTATTCAGACGAGGCTTATAATCGAAGGTATCCACATGACTCGGACCGCCGTGCATGAACAGAAAAATCACCCGTTTGGCGCGCGGTTCGAAGTGAGGGGTCTTTGACATCAAGGGTGACTGACTCTTCAAAGCGGCTTCCGCGCTCAAACCAGCCAGCGCCATGTAACCAAAGCCACACGCAGAAGATTTCAACATCTGTCGTCGTGAAAAATTGAGAGCTTCCATAACAGATCATTCTTTATTCAAAGGCACGTCAATCGTAAGATTCACGCTGTCGTTTAGTTCAAAAAGCGAAATTCAGTCGATGCAAACAGGATCTGGCAATAAGAAGCCCAGGCCTTTTGAGTCGCCGTTTTCGGGTCCGCATTCTCTTTTGCGTTCTGCTGCTTGAGAGCATCGATATACTGCACCGCTTCGGTCTGCTCGGCTGCGGTTGCATCCCGTCCCAGACAGGCCTGATACAATCGGGAAACACGCTGGTGATCACTCTGCTGTGTGTCAGACAACAGTTTTGACGCGGTCTGCTCCGCCTGTGAAACCACAAACGGACTGTTCATCATAAACAGCGCCTGCGCCGGAACAGTCGTCACCGGACGATTTCCCACCAGCATTTCCGGAGCCGGAAAATCAAACACGGTCAACGCCGCCGGCACATTTCCCCGCACGATCGGCAGATAAATACTGCGTCGAAACTCGGACGGATTCTGATCCACTTTTTTATTCCGGTTGGGACTGATGGCCTGCTCAGGATAATGGGCTACCGAAGAGCCTCCCTGCTGCAGATCGAGTTTGCCCGAAATCGACAGGACAGCATCGCGAATTTTTTCCGCGGATAATCGTCGACGATTCATCCGCCAGACCAGATGATTGCCGGGATCTTTCTGGTAACGTTCATCGCTGAAGTCGGAACTCATGCGATACGTATTGCTGACCATGATCTCGCGGATCAGTGTCTTCATCGACCAGCCTTCCGCAATGAACCGCTGTGCGAGATAGTCCAGCAATTCCGGATGCGTGGGCTGTTCCCCCAGATGACCGAAGTTATCGACGCTGCGCACCAGTCCGTTTCCAAACAGATGTTTCCAGATACGATTCACCATCACGCGGCTGGTGAGCGGATTCTGTGACTGACTCAACCAGTTGGCCAGCTCCAGTCGCCCACTCTGCTGTGGACTCACTTCAGGCTGCTCCTTTAGAGTGGCTATCGTCAGAAAGCCCCGATCCACTTTGTCACCCAGCTGATGAATATTCCCCCGACGGGCGATTCGATAATCTGCCGGGTCCGGCTGCTCACCCACGGCCAGAGCCATCGGTGCTGGCGGCGGTGCGTTTTCTTTGAATGCGTTGATTTCCTCTTTCAACTTTTTGACGCGGGCCTGCAGCATCGCGACTTCTCTGGCTTTCGCTGCGGAATCAGCTCCATCAGTCGGCTTTTTCGCAACCAGCACTTCCCGCTGTTTCGGTAGCTTGAACTGAGGCAGAAACTGTACCGCATCCACGACAACGTAACCGAAAGCCCCTTTGTTCGAGATTTCGACAAAGCCGACATCGCCGGCGGCAAATTCGAAAGTCCCCAATGAGGTAAACATCCCGTTAATCGAACCTGACTTCGTCTGATCGACGTAGACGGTCTTCGCTCCCTGCAGAGAATGAATCGTGACAGGCACCCGGTTCGCGCGGCCTTTACTTCCTGGAAACGCGAAGCGGACTTCATACTTCCCGGCGGCCGGCAGATCGGGAGTAAAGCGAATGGACTTCTTGCCTTGTCCTTCATTCATGTCATGCACATAACCAACACCCAGGTAATTCTTCGAGAAGACCGACTCTTTCCATTCCCCGGTTTTCTGTGCCCGGGCATCATCAACGACGATCCCCGCCAGTTCTTCCAGATCCCGCTGCTGCTTTGTTCCGCCCTGCTGTTTCTTGAGCGTTTCTGAAGCGTCATTCAACGATTTTTCCAGCTTGGCCAGATCAGATTCATATTTCTTGATCGCAGCCGCATGTTCCGGTTTGACGGGCAATGGACGTGTCATCCAGCCCGAGACGAACTGATTGTTCAAGCGGTTACCGTGCACGGTTTCGGTGCTGCGGAAGATTCCCGCCAGCGCGTAATAGTCAGACATCGGAATCGGATCGAACTTATGATCGTGACAACGGGCACAGCCCAGCGTCATTCCCATGAAAGCCCGGCCGGTCACATCGATCTGCTCGTCGACGACATCCATGCGGAGTTTTTCTTTATCACGCTCACTCAACATCTTGGCCCCCATCACCAGGAAGCCGGTCGCCACGATGTTCTGTGTCCGCTCTTCATCATTATCAAACGGCAGCAG